>JBAVYC010001379.1:0-14005 GCA_049698595.1 Desulfobacterales bacterium
AAGCGAGCGGATTATTGCAGAACTTGCGCGCTTCCTGGGTACCAAAAGCCCTGACGATGATCTGACTTTCGTGATTGTAAAAGTGCTGTGACGCTTAACCCGCTGCGGATTAGCGTTCTCTGTTAAAATTCATCCAGGCTGACCTTTCGCAATGATGGCCGTAAACGTACTGCCTTTGTTTGGTGTGCTGGTAACAGTAATATCCCCGTTGTGGGCCCGGGCAACCGCCCGGGCAAAACTCAGGCCCAGTCCGGTGCCGGCCTGAGACCGGCTGGGATCGCAGCGATAAAAGCGTTCAAAAATGTGGGGCAGATCCTGTTCTGAAATTCCAATGCCCGTATCTTTTACCGATATCTGGATCGACTGATTATCCCCAAAACGGATGCCAACCTGAATTAAACCGTTGGCGGGTGTGTATTTGATGGCATTATCCAGCAGGTTTGCAATCATTCTTTGAATCAGGCGCATGTCGCCATAAATGCTGAATTTTTCGGTTGGGTTACAGACCAGTTTAAGGCCTTTATCTTCGCCCGCCGATTGGAACAAATCGCAGGCATCCCGAACAAGCCCGGCAATATCGATCTTCCGGCAGTCGAGTTGGCCGACACCGGCTTCGGTCTTCGAAATCATCAGCATGGTGTTGATCATATCCAAAAGTCGGTCACATTCTTCAATAGTGCTGGCCGCCATACCTTCGTAGTCCGTCAACGACGATCCGGCGGTCAGGGAAATTTCGGCGATCCCGCGAATCCGGGTGACCGGACTTTTGAGGTCATGGGCGATGTTGTCACTCATCTCTTTGATCCCGGTCACCAATTTCTGAATACGGTCCAGCATCTGATTAAACGTAATCGCCAGTTGATCGATTTCATCCATTCCCTTTTTCACCGGGACCCGCTTTTCAAGACTGCCGTCTGATATTCTGCGCGCAGTTTGCGTCACCGTTTCAACCCCTACCAGTGCCCGTCTGGCCATGAACCAACCGGCCACAACCGCCAAAACAAACAAGATGGCCATGGTCACGATAAATACCTTGCGAAAAATTTCGATAATGCGAGTATGGTTCTCCATGGATTGCCCCAGCTGCAACATCAGCCCGGGTCCGATAAAGGCGTAAAGAACGCGTATCTGGTGTTTACGGTCGGGAATATTGATGGTGTCGAAAAATGGTGTCCCATCCTTCAGCAAATGGTCGACGGCACGCTTATTTATGCCGATATCGCGCCAGTAAGACATATTGGAAGAATAAAACGCCTGGCCGGTTTTATACAGCAGGCGGAAAAAGATTTTTTTCTCCCCTGCAGCCTGGGCCTCAAGAAACGCCTGGCGTTTAACGGCCTCAGTGCCCTGTGTCGAAAGGATCGAAGAAAAAGTTCTAACCTCACTTGAAAGGCCCTGATCGGTCTGCTGCCGTATAACGGAAGTTATCAACAGATAAAAGAAGAAAAATGCCAGGCAGGCGGAAAGCATAAATATTCCTGCATACCAGAGGGTTAGGCGGAATGCCAGGGTATGACGCATTTTAAGCAGATTTTTCTTTAAGGACATAGCCCACTCCGCGCACCGTGTGGATGAGTTTATTGGAAAATCCCTTATCGATTTTTTCCCGTAGTTTGTAGATCCGGGATTCCACCACATTGGTCTGGGGATCAAAATAATAATCCCAGACATGTTCCATGATCATGGTTTTAGAAACCACCCGACCGGCATTGCGCATTAAGTATTCGAGCAGGGAAAATTCCAGCGGCTGCAGTTCGATGGACTGACCGGCCCGAACGACTTCCCGCGTAACGATATTTATGGAGACATCGCCCACCATCAGTTTGGTTGGCTCTGATACGTCAAGGCTGCGTCGAATCAGGGCCTGGACCCTGGCCAGCAGCTCTGAGAAAGCAAACGGTTTGGTCAGGTAATCATCGCCACCGGTGTGCAACCCTTTAACACGATCGTCAACAGATCCCCTGGCACTCAAAATAATCACCGGTGTCCTGATCTTCTCCCGGCGCATTTTCTCAATGAGGGACAAGCCATCCAGCTTGGGAAGCATGAGGTCGATGATGGCGGCATCATGGGGTTCGGTCAATGCCAGATGCAAACCATCTTCCCCGTCAGCGGCATGGTCCACGGCAAAACCCTCGGCTTTAAAGCCTTTAACAATGAAAGACGCAATTTTATCGTCATCTTCCACCAACAGTATTCTCATCATATCCTCCTTAACTGAGAGGTTCCAGGTTCAGGGTTCAGTAAACCTTCCACATTCCGCATTCAATACCCCTCTGCCCCATGCTCTCTGCTCTATGCCCTGCACCCCTTGCCCTTTGCCCTCTATCTTCTGTCATCTGTCTTCTGTTTTACTTCCGCCCTCCGAATTCCGCCTTCCCTCCGGGGCGTAGGCCTCTACTACCCCAACGGGCCGGAGGCCACATTCCGTTCTATGCCCTTTGCCCCATGCTCTACGCTCTTTACTCCATGCTTTATGCCCTATGCCTTATGCCCTTTACCATAAGCCGTCCTGCAATCGCCACCCACTCGTCTTGTGAGCTAATTTCAAGGATTTCAAAGCCGATTTTTCTCATGGCAGTGACCACCTGCTTCTCATTCTTATCAACGATTCCCGAACAGATAAAGATTCCGCCGGCCTTCAATACGCTTCCGATGTCGCTTAGCAGATCCAAAATCACCTGGCTGAGGATATTGGCGACAACGATATCATACGTCTCTTTGATCCCTTCCGCAAGGTTGGCGCAGTTTACAAAAAATCGCTGGGCATCGACACCATTTCGCCTTAAATTCTCAACGGCAATATCCACCGCTGTTTCGTCATGATCAACCCCGCGAATTTTACCGGCTCCCAGCTTGTCAGCTGCAATCATCAGTATGCCGGAACCGGTGCCGATATCTAAAAACGAATCACCCTTTTCCAGGTAACTTTCAATCAGGGCGATACACATGGTCGTGGTCGGATGCGTTCCGGTTCCAAAGGCCATGCCGGGATCCAATTCGATGACCACCTCTTCTGTATCGGCCCGGTAATCCCGCCAGGTCGGCTTGACCACCATTTTACGACCGATCTTTTGCGGCCAAAAAAAAGCTTTCCACGAGTGCGCCCAATCCTCTTCATCCAGCTCCTTGTAACTCATCCGGTAGGCCAGGCCGGGTTTCACTTTGAATTGCAGCAGTTTTTCTTCGAGAATTTTGCATCGCAGCTCGATCCGGTTATCGTCGGGCAAATACCCGGTCACGGTGTGATGATCAGGGCGTCCGACAGCATCTTCGGGCCACCCTTCCTCGGGTTCGATACGGGGATCTTCAACAACAACTCCCTGCAGCCCGAAATCGTAAAAAATGTCGGAGATCAGGTCGACGGCCAGGTCTTTATCCGGAGAGTCAAAAACAATTTTTACTTCGATCCATTTCATTTTTATTTTCAATAAACTTTTTGTCAGGAGACTAATTCCGCGTTCATTTTAACCACGACATGTCCCCACCCGCCACAAGAAGGACCTGTATCGAAACATCCGCTGGTGTTGAACATGACCTCATTGGGATTACGCCCATTCATAAGATTCTCGAAAAAGGCATTAATCAGCACCGTCAGATTCGGCATCAAAAAGGAACAGACCCGATCCGGATTCTCATTTGTGAGCAAATTACCTGAATTATCAAAAATCAACTTTTGACCGACAATATGGCCTGAGTGACAGCCCTTTGATTCGATGACTTCGGCTACCAATCGGTATTTAGATGCTTCAATCGCATTTTGAAACAGCCTTTGAAATTTAGGGTTTTTTTCAATGATCGACCAGTCGTGGTCTTCAAGGTTCAGTCTTCTACGGATTATGTCTGAAAGCCGGCTCTTATCCATGTTGTCTCCTTGTGTATGCTCCTTCATTGTTTCGAAGTTGTTTTTTATAGATTTCAAGGCGCAGAAAAAGACCTTTCCATACGATCAAAAATATAGGCCTTCCCAATTTAGCCAAAATCGACTGTCACCCAGTTCAATACGAAAAATAGCTGCGGGTGTCAAAAGGAATGAGGGGATTATAGGATGCCCCCTTTTTTCTGAGGTGGCGAAAGTCTTTTAGATGGAGCCGGCGGAGGTTCGAAAACCTGGGAATCAAACGCTGCGGCTGAAAGCCAGGAGCCTGATCTGTTATAGGGCGGTCAGAGAATTGGGGATAAGCGGTACAAGCGTGAGCGAACTGCTGGGTATAGGTCAACCGGCGGTGAGCTGTGCGGTAGTGCGGGAGGAAAAATTGGCTCAGGACATGAATTTAAGTTTAATGAAAGGCTGCAAGGTTATCGAAGATATGTGTACGAAGCCGGTGCGATAGACCGCTCTGAGATCGGTAAGCGCAATATCATTGAAGAGGCGGTGGTGGAGAAAGAGCAAAAAAAAGCGTTTAAAATCAGCAAAGTCGACCGCTTTCGTTACAGGACACGCTATTTTACGGATTCGGGAATCATCGGTACCAAAGAATTTGTTTCCACCAATTACCAGCGTTTTAAAGATATGTTTATGTCGAAAAGAGATAAGATTCCAAAGGTGATCGCCGGTTTGGATGGGATTTATTCTTTAAAAAGGCTGGCGGAATAAAATCGTTAGACTTTGATACTCTTCTGAATTCCTCTGACGCATAATCTTGTTCGTCAAAATTTAAGCCGCATATACAAATTTAGGCTCCAAATCCATGTTGTCAAAAAAAGAATTGGCTACCGTAGGCGGAATAAGCTATTATTAGGCTACCAATTAAAGGAGGTGATCGATCTTGTTGTCGTTGGATCCGAAAAAACTGGCCGAAATGTCGCTGCCGGTGGCCACAAGTTGGCTTCTCGGCTCATGTATGGAAGCCCGGGGAAAGCAGGACCTCTGGATAAGGCAGAAACCGGAGATTTTGAAAGTGCTGCGCGAACAGGCCATCATTCAGAGCGTTGAATCATCGAATCGGATCGAAGGTGTCACGATACCGGCCGACCGGCTCCGTCCTGTGGTTATTGGAAAAGACAAACCCCGCAACCGTTCTGAGGAAGAACTTGCGGGATATCGGCAGGCCATGGACTGGATTTTTTCACGCAAGCGCCGGATGTCCATCATGCCGGCGGTCTTCCAACGACTTCATTCCTTCGCCCAGGGAGGTTTTTCCGGCGATGCGGGGGAATGGAAAAAACGGAACAACGAAATCATTGAAATTCTGCCCAATGGTGAGCGAAAAGTCAGATTCGTTCCAACATCCGCCAAGGACACTCCGAAAACAATGGAAGCGCTTTGCCGGAACTACCGCGAAGCCTGCAACGACGAGCGAGTCCCACCGCTCTTAATTGTCGCCACCTTCGTGTTCGATCTTTTGTGCATCCATCCGTTCCGTGACGGAAACGGACGCATTTCACGGCTGGCCACGACGCTTCTGCTCCAGACCCACGGCTTCCAGGTTGCACGATATGTCAGCCTGGAACGTCTTGTCGAAGAAAGTAAGGAAGATTATTACGCAATCCTTGCCGATTGCTCATTGGGATGGCACGAAGGTAAAAACGAGATCGTCTCCTGGTGGAACTACTTTATGAGCGTGCTGCGCCGCGCTTACAAAGAATTCGAGCGGCAGGTGGAATCGGCGGAGGCCCGTCCTGCCAAAAGCGACATCGTACGACAGACCGTACTCGCTCAGTTGGAGCAGTTCACGCTCGGGGACCTTGCGGCCCAATTGCCGGCGGCCAGCCCACAGCTCATCAAGAAGGTCCTCGCGGAACTGAAAAAACAGGGTAAAGTTCGCCTTGTCGGCAGAGGGCGGGGTGCACGGTGGGAAATCAATATTCCATAGGAGTGCCTGAAAGCCAAGGTTGGGAAAATGGCATTTTCTCTAAAGCGATCAATCAGCTCATACATAATTTTTTTCTAACTCCCTATCTAAACTGACTATTTCGATCCAGATTGCGGTATTGAATGGCTTCCGAGATATGGTCGGCCAGGAGGTTTGGCTCTGTTTGCAGATCGGCGATGGTGCGGGCAATTTTTAGGATGCGATTGAAGGCCCGCGCTGAAAGCCCCAGTTTGTCGATGGCGGACTCCAGCAGGTTTCTGGAAGCCGTATCGATTTGACAGTGCTTTTTAATGTGGCGGCTACCCATTTGCGCATTGCAAAAAATTTTTGTGCGTGCAAATCGTTCGGACTGAATGGCGCGCGATGCGGCCACGCGTTTGCGTATTTCCGCCGAAGACTCGGCGTTTGATTCCCGCATCAGGTCTTTGTAAGGTACCGCCGGTACCTCCGCGTGAATGTCGATGCGGTCTAAAAGCGGGCCGGATATCTTGGAGCGATAGCGGCGAATCTGCTGGTAGGAGCAGCGGCAGGCATGTTTGGGGTCTGCAAAATACCCGCATGGGCATGGATTCATGGCAGCCACCAGCATAAAGCTTGAAGGGTAAGTCAGGGTGGTTGTGGCCCGGGAAATGGTTACCTTAAAATCTTCCAGCGGCTGCCGCAACACTTCCAGCACATGCTTTTTAAATTCCGGCAGCTCATCTAAAAACAATACACCGTGATGCGCCAGGCTGACCTCGCCGGGCCGTGGAATATGCCCCCCGCCAATGAGTCCGGCATCGGAGATGGTGTGGTGGGGTGAACGAAACGGCCGTCTGGTAACTAAAGCCTGATCTTTTTCAAGCAATCCGATAACGCTGAAGATTTTGGTGGTTTCGATGGCCTCTTTAAATGTAAGGGGTGGCAGAATAGTCGGCAAACGCTTTGCCAGCATAGTTTTCCCCGATCCAGGCGGGCCGATCATGACGACATTATGACCGCCAGCAGCGGCGATTTCCAGTGCCCGTTTGACATGCTCCTGCCCCATGACTTCGGCATAGTCCAGCTCAAATTGACCGTCAGTTTCAAATATGTCGGAAACATCCGTCTTTTGCGGCTCAAGGCGCGTAAAACCCGTTAAAAAAGCAACCACCTGTGACAGGGTTTTCACCGGCAGCACATCGATGTCGTGGACCACCGATGCTTCGCGCCCATTGTCGTAGGGAACGATAATGGCCTTATACCCCGCGTCTTTAGCCGCCAGCGCCATTGGCAGGGACCCTCTTACCGGTTTTACACGTCCGTCCAGTGAGAGCTCGCCCAGGATAAGATACTGTGAAATAATTTTCTGAGGGATGATCCCGGTTGCCGCCAGAATACCTAATGCGATCGGCAAGTCAAAGCCGGTGCCTTCTTTTTTTATGTCAGCCGGAGCTAAATTTACGGTAATGCGGTCATCCGGAAACCGGTAGCCCGAATTGCTGATGGCTGATTTGACCCGTTCTTTGCTTTCTTTGACCGAGGTCTCCGGTAATCCAACAGTGGTAAACGTAGGCAGCCCCGAAGTGATATCGATTTCCACTTCCACGCGATAGGCGTCTATTCCAAGAACCGCACTGCTGAGAACTTTGGCCAGCAAGTTTCCCCCTTCGCCGGAATTTATGATCTTTTCCCAAGATGAAAAATCCGGCGCATCGAATCCAAACCGGTCGATGCTATAACAAATCGGGGTCGTCAGAACAATCTTTTTGTTGACAATCATGCTGATGTGGTTAATATTTTCAGGATTCAAGCGGTTTCGCTAAATAGATTGCTTGCGCAAATCATCAGGCAGATTCTATCGACTGCTGAATTTATCAAAGATCCTCATTGAAAATATAACAAATATGGCCATACCCACCCATCAAAGAACCCTGGACCAAGCGGTGAGCTGTTCGGGAATTGGGCTTCATTCAGGCAAGGAAGTTCATCTGACGCTCAAACCAGCACCGATCAATCACGGAATTAAATTTGTCAGAAAAGATTTGCCGGACAATCCCACCATTCCAGCCCGGTTTAATTGTGTGGTGGATACCAGCCTTGCTACGGTAATTGGATTGGACGGTGCTATTGTGTCTACCATAGAGCACCTGATGGCATGTTTAGCCGGGTTATCCATTGACAATGTCATCGTCGAGCTTGATTCCTACGAAGTGCCGGTTATGGACGGCAGTGCCGGCCCCTTCACCCGGATGATATTGGAAGCCGGCATCCGGGAGCAGAAGGCCGAGCGGCATTTTTTTGTGGTGCAAAAGCCCATTGAGCTGGAGCAGGATGGTAAGTTTGTCGGCGCCTATCCGGATAACACGTTCAAGATTACCTGCAATATCGAATTTGAACACCACCTCATCCGCAAGCAATCCTGTACTATTGAAGTGGTGGATCACATATTTGAACGTGAAGTTTCCAGCGCACGAACGTTTGGTTTTCTGCATGAGGTCGAGTATATGAAGCGCTACGGCCTTGCTCGCGGGGGCTCACTGGAAAATGCTGTGGTCATCGATAAAAGCGACATTTTAAACGCGGAGGGGTTACGCTACCGGGATGAATTTGTTCGCCATAAACTGCTGGATTGTATCGGTGATTTTTCCCTTCTCGGCATGCCGATTTTAGGCCATATTGTAACCAAAAAATCAGGCCATGCATTTAATCATGCTTTCCTTGAAAAGTTCTTTAATAAAAAAACGTGCTGGCAGACCCAGACCCTGCCTTTTCCCCCCGACCCAGCCCACAAGACGGTAAAATCACTTGCCATTTAACTCGGTTTCCGGTATTAATAAAAGCGCTAAACTGAGGAAGATCTTGCCGGGAATGAAACCCAAAACCAACCGATAGCGTCTGTTTCAATTTTAGGGCATTCATGTAAATATATGGTATTAACATTGAGGAAACAGATAACATGTGTGCTAGTGTTGGGTATGCTGTTCCTATGCCAGGTTGCTGCGTCAGCCCAAGAAGCGTCTCTGACAAACATTACAGTTTCAAACACCCGCGACGACCTGCTTTTATACTTGAACCTTGAGGGTGCTTTTAGCGTAAAATTGAAAAAGGCAATTTTAAGTGGTGTACCTGCAACTTTTTCTTTTTTGGCCAAACTGAACCGCGTTCGCAATATGTGGACCAATCCGGTTATTGCGGATATTTCAGTTATTCACACCATCAAATACGACAATTTGAAAAAAGAGTTCATTGTCAAACGGTCATGGCGAAACAATGAACCCGAAGTGACAAAATCGTTCAGCGAAGCTCAAAAATGGATGACCGAAGTCAACAGTTTAAAGATCATACCGTTAGGTCAGCTGGAAAAAGGACAGCAATATCAACTGAGGACCAAGGCCGAGGTGAGCAAGCAAACCCTTCCTTTTTATCTGCATTATGTTCTGTTTTTCATCTCGTTGTGGGATATCGAAACCGATTGGTACAGCATAGATTTCATTTACTAAGCCCTAAACATTGAAGTAAAAACATAGCTAAAATTTCCCCGCAAATATAATGCTCAGCACTATCTTCAAAAGGAAAAAAAAATCTGTTCGCGACGCCGACGGCAAACGCAGAAGGCGCGAAGGAATTCTTATCCTTATCATCCTTTTTGTGGTGGCCATGCTGACGTTTGTTGAAACCAGGACCATACGTTTTGGTGCCGATATACCCGTTTCCAACACGATCTTGATGTTTATCCTGATCAATATCAACCTGCTGCTTCTAATCCTGTTGATATTTCTGGTTTTCCGCAATCTGGTGAAATTGCTTTATGACCGCCGTCGCAAGGTCATGGGCGCCAAACTTCGAACTCGTCTGGTCGTGGCGTTTATCGTCCTTACCATTGTTCCGACGGTAGTGCTGTTTTTCTTTTCCATCAACTTCATTACAACCAGCATAGAGTTTTGGTTCAACGTCCCGGTGGAACAAGCCCTGGAGAATTCGTTGCGGGTTGGCGGCAGATTATACGACCGGGTCGAGCGCAACAATCAGTTTTTTCTTAAAAGGATTTCATATCAGATAAAAGCCAAAAATTTGTTGACGCCTGCAAAAGAAAAAGACCTGATCCAATACATCGATGTGGTCCAGCGGGAATTTAATCTTGACGGTGTTGAGGTTTACGCCGCCAATACCCAACGCACCACGTTTTCATTGTCTTCTGAATTGGAAAACGAATACTTTGGTATTGTTTCTGCTGAAAACCTGCAGAAAGAAGCACATCTCAGCGGCGTTCGCTCCATCACCCAGAAAATTCCATCAGGTGAATCTGTTAAAACCATCGGCACGGTTCCATTTGGCGTGCGGGCCGCTGAAGCTGAAGGATTTGTGGTGGTGACGATTTTGATCCCGCTGGATTTACACCGAAATTTAGAATCCATTTCGCGGGGGTTTGAGGAATATCAACAGATCAAATTGTACAAAAAACCTATCCAGATTACTTATTATATCTCTCTTTCCATTGTGGCGCTGCTGGTATTGTTCTGTGCCATCTGGTTTGGTTTCTACCTGGCAAAAACCATCAGCATACCCATCAAGGAACTAGCCGAGGGCACCCGCAGGGTCGCTGAGGGTGATCTAGGTTTCACCATTGCATCTGTTGCAGATGATGAGATTGGAAGCCTGGTTACATCCTTTAATAAAATGACCAGAGATCTTAGATCCGGTAGAGAGCAGCTCGAGCTGTCGGCTCACATGCTAAAAGAACAAAACATCGAAATTGAAGAAAAACGGCACTATATAGAGTTTGTCCTAAAAAGTGTCTCCGCCGGGGTGGTCACCCTGGATGCGGACGGGATGGTCTCCACCATCAATAAATCCGCCGAGAAGATGTTGGGCATCAAATCCGAGGAGGTCCTGCACAAAAGCTTCGATACCATGTTAAAAGTCCAGAATAAAGACCTAGCCGATGAAATATTGGGCAATCTCTCCCTGGTACGGGACGCAACCATTGAGGTACCTCTAAGGCTTATCATCGAAGGAAGGCCACGCAGTTTTTTGACCACCGTGAGTATATTGAAAGATGATGCCGGTCAGCATATGGGTGTTGTGATGGTTTTTGACGACTTAACCGAAATGGAAAAAGGCCAGCGGATGGCCGCCTGGCGGGAAGTTGCCCGCCGCATTGCCCATGAGGTAAAAAATCCCCTCACCCCGATCACCCTTTCAGCCCAGCGGTTAAAACGCAAGTATTCCAAACAGCTTCATGAACCGGTCTTTGATGAATGCACCCAGACCATCATCGATCATGTGGATTTGATTCGAAATCTGGTAAACGAATTTTCTTCCTTTGCCCGCTTTCCGAGCGCCAACCCCGAGCCCTGCGAGCTACCTCCGATTATCGAAGAAACGGTGGCGTTATACCGTGAAGGGCATCCCAGCATCAAATTTAAAATTAACAATGCAAGTGTCCTTCCCCAGTTGAATCTCGACCGCCAGCAGATCAAACAGGCCCTGATCAACCTGATAGAAAATGCCATCAGCGCCATTAAAGACGAGGGCTTTGTTTCCTTTGCCGTCTCCCATGATCCTATTTTAAAGCGGATTCGGTTAGAAGTGGCCGATAGTGGTTCGGGGATTTCCAACGAAGATAAAACACGCTTGTTCGAACCTAATTTTTCAACAAAAAAGTCCGGCATGGGACTGGGACTGACCATTGTCAGTACGATTATTGCCGATCATAATGGTGTTATCAGTGTTCAGGATAACCTTCCCCGGGGTGCGAAATTTGTTATTGAGTTGCCGGTATGACTGGGTATAGGGCATGGGGCTAAGGGCATAGAGTCGAAGATGCATCCGCCTCCCCTCTGCACTATGCGCTTTGCCCTCTGCTTGCCGGTTAAGGTATTTCATACGCTAAATTATGTACGGAACAAATATAATATCCATATTGTAAGGAGCTTCAATTTATGTTTCCCTCCCTTTTAATCGTTGATGACGAACCGTCCATACTACAGAGTTTGGGTGGCCTGCTCTCGGATGAAGGCTTCGAAGTGAGCACGGCCGCAAATGGTTACGAAGCCTTAAAAACTATTGAGGTGGAATCCCCCGATCTTGTATTACTCGACATTTGGATGCCGGGAATCGACGGCATTGAAACACTGAAGGAAATCAAGATAAAAAACCCGAATATTCAGGTAATTATAATTACCGGGCACGGGACCATTGAAACCGCCGTTAAAGCGACCAAACTGGGCGCTTTTGATCTCATCGAAAAACCGCTTTCAATCGATAAGGTTATCGTAGCCATTAACAACGCGCTGAATTTCAGACGACTCGAAGAAGAAAATAAATATCTGCGCAAGAAAACGCTGGAAAAAAATTCGATCAATGGAAACAGCCCAAAAACAATAGAATTGAAGAATAATATCGCTAAAGCCGCGCCCACAGATACCTGGATATTGATCATCGGCGAAAATGGCACGGGCAAAGAACTTGTCGCCCGAATGATACATCATCTGAGTCCAAGGGCTGACCAGCCGCTGATTGATGTCAGTTGTGCCGCGATTCCAGAAAATCTGATAGAAAGCGAGCTGTTCGGTCATGAAAAAGGGGCTTTTTCGGATGCAACCGCAAAAAAAATCGGCAAATTCGAGCTGGCCAGCAAAGGCTCTATTTTTCTAGATGAAATCGGAGACATGAGCCTTAAAACCCAGGCTAAAATTCTGAGAGTACTTCAGGAACAAAAAATTCAGCGGGTGGGCGGGAGTCGGACGATTAACGTGGATGTAAGGGTCATTGCGGCCAGCAATAAGAATCTTGAGGAGGAGATTGAAAAGGGTAGCTTCAGAGAGGATCTTTTCTACCGGTTGAATGTCTTACCCATCAACGTACCGCCTCTAAGGCAGCGCGCAGATGATATTCCCATCCTGGTGGAAACCTTTTTGGAGGTTTTTGCGATCCAAAATCGCGACAGAAGAAAAAAGATAACCCCAGATGCACTTGAGATTTTGGGCAAATATACCTGGCCCGGAAATGTCAGGGAGCTGAAGAATCTGGTGGAGCGCCTGGCCATTCTGGTGGATGGCGATGCAATTGACAGCCGGGATATACCGGATGCATACAACCCGAATTTCAATTTTGTTAACGATTTGACCGAATATCAATTTCTTAATTTTGATACCCTAAAAGAGGCCAGATTGGCTTTTGAACAAACATTTATCACTCGAAAGCTGATGCAGCATAGTAACAATGTCACTAAAACAGCCGAAACCATCGGGGTTGGACGCAGTTTTTTACACAAGAAAATTAAAAGTTTCAAGGACAGCAACTTGGGTTGAAAGCCAAATCATCGGTAGTCTGGCATCCATGGTCCGATGTGGCCTAAAGGCCACCTGTCGATATAGTAACCACCTTTTGCTATGACATAATCCGGGAATTAAATGGCCTTACGAATTATTGCAGGGGAGTTGAAAGGCAGAAAACTTCGGTCGCTTCGGGGCACTAAGACCAGGCCCACGGCCGATCGCATTCGCGAAGCGATATTTAATATTCTTGGGTTTCAAATTCAAGGTTCCACCGTGCTGGATCTGTTTGCCGGAACCGGTGCTTTGGGTATCGAGGCTCTGAGCCGCGGAGCCGAATCGGTTGTTTTTGTAGATGTTGATAATGATTCAATTTCAGTATTGCAAGAGAATCTAAAAAGCCTTTCCCTTGAGAGCCGGACAAAAATTATTCGATGGGACCTTACCCGTAACTTAAACTGCCTGGGTTCATGGCGCTCAGCATTTAACCTGATTTTCATGGATCCTCCCTACAATAAAAATATAATAGAACCCACCTTGCTTAAACTTCAAAGCGGTCAATCCATGGAGAAGGGTGCGCGGATTATTGTCGAGCATTCTTACCTGGAGCCTATCCTAAAGCATCAATTACCGTTAAAAATTTCAGATCAACGCAGATACGGGAAAACCCTTGTTTCATTTTTAACTTATGTGGTATGAGAAGCGGCTTAAGCGCTCGATAACCCTGACCTTGGAACCTTGGGGGTTACCAAGGCTATCATGCTGGGGGTATCGGACATCGTTTTTAAAAAGGAATCTTAGACATGCAAAAAACCGCCATTTATCCGGGCTCTTTCGATCCTGTTACCAACGGTCATCTGGACATTGTTGAGCGAGGACTAAAACTTTTCGACAAAATCATCGTCGCTATACTGACAAATCCGGGGAAAAAATTTCTTTTCCCCCTTGAGG
>JBAVYC010001380.1:0-2747 GCA_049698595.1 Desulfobacterales bacterium
TGATGGCTCCCCTGCCCCGCGGCGTATAGGATTCTCTCCTTACGACCTGCCCGACTCGATCGGCACAATGACACATCATGCAAAAACGGCAAGCCCAGATGGTTTCATCTCTTTCCTTTTCACTCAAGAACATCGCTATTTCCTCTCAAACCAAAAAATTCTGACGACTGCGAATTGAACATACAATTCTGTCTATGAATGGATAATAATCCACGTCCCTTTTACCTAAAGCCTTGCGCCTTGAGCCACTTCGAGAATGGCAAAGGATCTGGACCTGGTAGGAATTTTTTAATGTCTAGTTGATTTCGATCACCTATCATTTCCTTCTAATAAACCCCAGCTTACCCGGATTCATAATTCCGGCCGGATCCAGCGCATCCTTAATTCCCTGCATGGTCGGCCAGGCGGCCCCATACTGCTCTTCCATCAGCCACCCCAGTTTGAAACCAATTCCGTGATGATCGTTCAACACGCCGCCATGTTCAAGGGACGCACGTGCTGCTTTGCCCCAGATCTGTGTGTGAAGCTGCAGGGCTTCCTGGGGATCCTGGGGTGGCTTGGCGATCAGGAATCGATCATAAACCATCACGCCCCATGGAAACCAGTGGGAAAAATGGGCCATGTAGTCCGTACCCCACTCCTTGAATTCTTCGGTGATGACCCGCTGTTTGGCTTTGAATATGTTGTAGATCTTATCATAAGTCGAAGTGGTTTCGACGGTCCCGAACATTTCCGGCAGCATCAGGCTGTGGGGCGGAAAATAGAAATCATAGCGATGTTTCCACCAGTGTACACCGGGTTCCGGTCCCAATTCTTTCCCCTTCAGCTCGGTACAGATCTCATGGATGATCTGCATTTCAAGATCCACAAAGCGCTGATCGCCGTCAGAGCCCACCACCATAAAAGCGCCTTTGACGTCCAGGTCAAGTACCCGTTTGACAACCCGTTCGCTGGAGCTTGAATCATAAAGCCGAATGACGCAGGGATGCAGGCGCTGGGTCATGATCCGTCGACCGGCTTCAAGCCCCTGCCGGACATCTTCAAATATATAGGAGTTAAATCGGCGAACCGCGGGTATAGGATCCAACCGCATGGTAATTTCGGTAATAGTGCCCAAGGTTCCTTCCGAACCAACAAACAGCTGCAGCAATCCCGGACCACAGGCATGGTTGGGTACCGGCAACGTTCGGATGATCTCGCCGGACGCAAGCACAACTTCCATGCTCACGACCATGTCTTCGGCTTTGCCATACTTGGTCGACAATGTTCCCGATCCGCGGGCGGCAACATAACCGCCCAGGGTCGCCCCGTATTCGGAAGCCGGATAATGGGCCAGGGTAAAACCCTTTTTGTTTAAGGACCATTCCAGAACCTGGCCGTTGATACCCGGCTGGGCGGTAACCGTCAGCGACGCCTCATCGATTTTGACAATCTGATCCATCTTTTTCATATCGATGATAATACCGCCGTAAAGGGGAACCACACCACCCTGGCTGCCGGTGCCGCCGCCATAGGGGATAACCGCAATACCATGTCGGGCAGCCAGTTTATGAATGCGGGCAACCTCTGCCGCCGACTCCGGATAAACGATAAAATCCGGCTTTTGCAGTGGTTGGTGCCGATCGATCCATAGCTGCGGCACCAGGTAAAAATCCATGCTGTAGGCCAGAAGTTCGGCTTCGCGCACCGTAACATCTTCGTACCCAACTATATCCAGCAGTTCATTTTTGATAATACTTAACAATAAATTTTCGGACATCTACCATCCTTTCTAAAATCGCTTATAAAACCCTCGGAAAAACTACGCTAAAATATGCGCTAACTAGTTTAGACTCTTGTTTTATTACTGAATTTTCACCACCCGCTTCGCTCGAGGCACAGAGGTCGCAGAGGATTTAATTTTATTGAACCGCCGGCTTCCGGCTCGTAGAGCTTACAGCTCGGAGAGAGGCGGACTTTAAATCCAAATTCTAAAATCCCAAATCCCAAATTTATGAGAAATAAAAGTCGGATCACTTTTTAAAAATAATATCAAAAAAAAGCATGATTTTCACCAACCCAGGTTGCTGCGGTTATACCCGGTCTTTCCATTCGCGATTGGTGACTTCAATTTTGACTTTTTCGAACTCTGCAAGCGCCCGGGCCAAGTGCTCTCCAAAGCGTTTGAAGGCCTCTTCACCTTTTTCCTTGGTGCCCCGCAGTGGATTTCCAATAAGGCCGGTATCGGAGAATTCCCGGTGCTCCATCGGAAAAACAAAATAGTTCCAGCCTTCAAATTCAACACTGGGCGTACCATCCTTTTTCATGAATGATTCGGGCAAATACGGCGGAGTTTTGGTTCTTTCACTTTTGACAGCCCGGTCCATCCGTACCAGTTTTTCATCGTGCGCCAACACATTGGCCGTTTCCAGCTCGCCGGCGTGCCAGCCGGGTGTTTCTTCCGGTGGGCCTTCCAAAAGATCGGCGATCATGCCGAAATAGTTTTCGGCATATGGTTTATAGACACAAACCATCGCACCGGTATCGTATTTAATCTGCCGCAGCAGGGGATCGATAATCTTCATGTTGGATGCATGGCCGGTCACAAATACGATTTTATTGAACCCGTGATGGATCAATGAGCGCGCAACGTCATAATAAAGATTGCGGAATGTCTCGGCCCGCACGGTTATGGTGCCCAGCCCCAGCCCCGGAGGTCCCATATGATGCGGACTATAGCCGATCCATGATTCCGGTGTATACAGCAC
>JBAVYC010001381.1:0-2989 GCA_049698595.1 Desulfobacterales bacterium
CCACCGTCGGCATTCAGGATAATAATCGGATGCTCCAGTCCCAAAATATGAATCGCCTGGGGCACCTGCTGGGTGAATTCCGGCAGTAAATTGGTGATAATATCGAATTCGCCGGCCATCAGGCCGGCCAAGCGGGTACCGGGTTCTTCGACAAAACGATATTTCACCCGGGTGATCTGAGGTGCCGGTCCCCGGAAATCTTGATTGACCTCCAGCAAGATGTCCTGCCCGCGATTCCAGCGAACAAACCGGTAGGGTCCGGTGCCGACAGGCGTCTCGTTGAATTTAGGATCCTTCGAGAAGGCCGGCGGCACCATCTTCATCCAGTAAAGACGGGACAGCAGGATGGGGTCCGGTCCGTCGGTGATGATCTGCACGGTGAGATCATCGATTTTTTTGGCACCCTTAATTGTTTCGAAAAAGGATATTTGTTCGGAATTGAACTTTGGATCTATAATTCGCTTGATGCTGTATACGGCTGCGTCGGCATTGAATGGTTCACCGTTGTGAAACTTTATTCCCGGGCGCAATTTTACCTCCCAGGTCTGGGGGTCGACCAATTTGGGGGGTGCCGCTGCCAGGCCGGCGGCCAATTTGCCATCCGGTGTGCGCACCATGAGAGTTTCGTAAATATTGTCGTTGACAGCACGCTCACCGCCATCTTCACGCAGTTGCGGATCCAGGGTCGTCGGCTCCGAGCCCAGCGCGATCGTGACGTCCTGGGCACCGGCGGCAGCGCTGAACCCAAAGACAAGTGCCAGGATTAAGCTGACCAACCATGATTTATTGATTCGTTTCATTTTGTGCCTCCTTGTCGTTTAGAGATAATGAAATGATGACTGGAAATGACCGTTGGGAAGGGACGCTTACAAAATCAGACTATAAAAAATTGAAATTGGTGTGTCAAGTTGAATGGGGTTAAAAATCAGGGCCGAAAGGAGAAAGTGTCAAGTTCACGCAGCTCGGGTGTCACTTGTCGGTAAGACCGGGACGTTCGTGCGCAACGTGCATATTGATTCAAAAAAACACTTATCCTTAGGCTATGCACGTTGTGCACGAACGTTCCGGGTATCGGGTATTCAATCCGAAGTTCCTCTAGATCTCATTATGGCCGCGGTGAATCCATTCCTGCGGATGCGTTGCTAGCATTCATCCCGCATCAGCACAGCACTGCCCGCCACCGGCCGGCAGACGAGAATCGTCGGGTCTTTTGCACGGGGTAGATAGTAACGCCGGGTCAAATTGGCAGCCAGCTTTGAGACAGCATCGCGCTGCGCCAGCACCATCATACAGCCGCCCAGACCCGCCCCGGCCAGCTGCGCGCCGACGACGCCTTCGGTCTGCAGTGAAATGTGCACCATCCGGTCGATTTCTGCCAGACTGCAACGGTAACTGCCCGGCTGTGCCTGCAATTGAGCGCGGTTGACACGATCGGGATCGCCGCTTTCCAGGTCCTCGATCAGGCTTAAGATATACTTGCTTGAGGTCGGCGCCCGATACGGCCTCTCGCTGCCGTCGGTGTCGATCGATACGATGCGGTCGCCGTCGTGGGAAATATTCATCAGCCGCCCCAATTCCTCAATCCGGCCCGCTTTCATTTCATCGGCGAAACGCTTGGATCGCTCCATTTCCGCCAGCCCGAATAAAATCACGCCGCGAATGGGATACAGTCCGTCGTCGGGAGGATGGTGCTGGTTGAAAAAGACATCCAGATCTTCGTCCGGCAGCAAAGCACGCAATTCATCTCTGGTCGCCCCTTCCGGCAGCCGCAACAGGATCCTGTAGATCTCGCTCAGGGGGATGTTCAGCGCGTTCAGGTTGACGTCGCGCAGATGGTGGAGTACCGGGGCGTATTGCGGAAAATACTTTTTAATCAGCAAAAATCCAATGCCGTAACAGCAGATCCGATGGTTGAACAGATCTCTAACACTGCCGGTTTTTTGGGCCGTTACTCCCGAATCGCAGACAACCAGCGCATAATCATCCGGGAAAGGCACGATATCCAGGACGCCGAAATCAAAGAAGGTGACCTTGACCAACTTGTCTTTCCGGCCGAATTTTATGGCGGCATGATCGGCCGCTCCACCGCGCGTTCCCACAAACCATTCGCCCTCGCAGCAAAGATCCACCAGCCGGTCCGGGATGGTGTTTAGCCCATTGACGGTGGCAATTGCCTCGGCGGCGGCGACCACCAGTGAAGATGATGAACTCAATCCGGCCGCAATCGGAATGTTGCCGCTGACCACAAGATCCATGCCGCGCAGCCGGTCGGTGCGGTATTTCTTTTGAACTCGTAATACGGCCGCTTTGATATACTGGGCCCAGTCGCCGCCGCAGATGTGCACCATCCGGGAAACCTTTTCGCTGTTAACCAGGGACAGCCAGTCGTCCCACGGTAAATCCGCCACCATCTCGCCGATGGAAAATTCGCGATCCGGATAATGCTCGGGGTTGACGCTGAACAATCTGACGCAATCGTCCTGGCGGGGCCTTACGATCATCAGGCTTTCATAGCCGATGGCCATCAGATTGCAGATGCCGCCCTGATGATCAATATGACGGCCCATGGCATTCACCCGCCCCGGCGACCGCACGATGAAAACTTTCTGATCGCTGCCCAGAACCTCCGCCGCCTTGGCCAGGGTCGAGCGGAAGGCCCGCACCCGACCCTCGACAACCTGCGATTCATTGCCGTAGACTTCGATAAGTTCTTGTCGGAGGGTTTCGTCGGCCTGGCGTCCTCCGTCAGTCAAAGCTTCGAAGGCTGCGGCCCATTCCTCGATCGTTTGAAATGCGGGTGGCGCAAGCATCTGATCCAGCGCCGGGTTTTTTTCCTCGGAAAGAATCAAGGCTTCTACTTCGAACAGCTCCGTTGGTGTGTTGAAACCCAATACATGGTTAGGGTCCTGAACGACCAGATAGTCGACCGCATATTTCGGCTGTCCATTTTCGATGGCCGTCGCAAGCTGATTGACGATCTCACACAGGT
>JBAVYC010001382.1:0-3166 GCA_049698595.1 Desulfobacterales bacterium
GTTTATACCTGTCTGCGATTTGAAAACGACCGGGATGTTGGTTGGGAGATTTCAAAATCTCGCGCGCAAGAAATCGTTTGCCTGGCAAATAAAAACGGCCTAATGCAAAGTGGGGAAGTGGGGATTGACGAAGATGGAGGTCTTAGCGGAGCAATTTGCAATTGCTGTGCAGATTGCTGCTACCCTCACTGGCTGGCAGAACATCGTAACGCCCAAAAGCTATGGCCGCTGTCGCGCTACGTCGCCCGGTATTTAAAAGACCGCTGTAACGCCTGCGGCCGTTGCGCCAGGCGATGTCCATTTCAGGCATTTACATCCCAAAAGAGCCGCCTGGCTTCAAATGCGCAGTCAAGAACAATTCATTTCAATGAAGATCTATGCCGCGGCTGCGGAGTCTGTAGCACTGGCTGTCCGCAAGAAGCAATTGAGATGACGGCAATTGAATGCAAACAATCTTTGGTAAATGAGATTTTAAAAAGAGTATAGACCTTCTAAAAACATATGAACTTTTTGCCACAATTTTATTAATTGATTTTCATATTCATCGACTTTCCCTTTTCTCATCCTTTCAGTAAATAATCGAATTTACATAGCCATATTGATTTTCAATGGTTTGGCATGCCTCTTGCTGAACTTTTGTCACCTGGGGCCCATGAAAATTCACCTGTAACCTTATGCGCATAGACTTGATTTATCAACCCGTTTTTGTTCCGCGAATAATGATAACAACCAATAAAAAAAGTAATGAGGGATTCGGAATTGAATTATTGGCGAATCGCAGAGCGGTAAATTTCAAGATCGCAAAGTAAGGCCTTGACGCTGAATAATCTTCTCGGATGTGCGTGCATCTTTTCTGTCCTTGTGCAACTTTATTTTTTTATGGCTCTGCCAAAGAAACACCGCACTAAATGGCGAAAATAACGGCATCTTGGAAGATTTTGGCTTAAAGGCAGATAAATACAAGAAGAATTTTTATGTTGACCAATACAGCCCCGAGTTTTTTCTTACCCTTGGGCCAAATTATTTACTGCTCGGCCTGTTTATTCATTTTTGTAATTTCTTGACAATGATAACAAATTCAATTATATATGCAGAATAAATCTTGATCGAACCTCTCGTATTGCTTGGAAGCGGAACGTTGAACCTCATCTCTTTCTACTGTTGGCCGCATTCAGAACCTCACGCTGAACTGAATCTCATTTTGATCTGAAATTCATATAGCCGGTAGCCCTTCAATTTATATTTTCCTATTCGCCCAAGCTACCGATGTATGCTATAAGATTCAGCGGTTGACAGCCCTTGAAACCGTGTGATAAGCGAATTGTATCAGCATGCATTTCGATAACTGCCGAATTAGAGAGTATGGCAAGTTTACCCCAACTAAGGGGTTTACGCAGGTTGTGATAGGCAGGGACCCGTCAACTAAATTCGTTTTCTTCTATCAACCGCACATCAGAATCGCGACCATGTGATAAGAGCAGGAGGCTGTTCACAAGACCCAACAAAGGAGGATCCTCATGTCGTTCTTAGATAGTGAAATGAGCTTTGCGCGCCATAGTGTGGTGTCTGAATCTCCCACGCATATGGAGCTTCCACAACCCACCTCGCGTTTCGATCACACAAAGCTGGTAAAACTATGCTACACGCTCGTCCATGCCGCCGAGGCGGTGGGGATCCGAGATCTTGCCGACGGCGAGTTTCAGTCAACCGACACGACGCTCGAGGAGGGAATCGAGCGGCAGCTAAACTATCTTCTCGATCAAGTCGGTTGCAACTATCCCGGCTTTCGGTTGCTGGAGATCGGCTGCGGTTACGGACACCTGTTAAGACTGGCGCGGCAGCGGGGTGCCCGTGCGGTGGGCGTCAATATATCGCCGGAGCAAGTGAGGTATTGCAACGACACCGGCCTGCAGGTGTACTGCTGCACTTATCGAGATCTCCTGAAAGCGACCCAGTGGCACGGGCAATTCGACGGTGTGATTGCGAACGGGTCTTTGGAGCATTGGGTCCAACCTGAGGATGTTCAAGCCGAAAGGATGCAGCCGATTTACAATGAGTCTTTTGCCATCGCTCACAAGGTGCTCGACCCCAGCACGCCCGAGGCTCGCTATGTCACGACAGCAATTCATGTCAAACGCGAGGTCAAGCCGGAATATCTGCTGACCCCGTGGTATCGCCACCCACGTGGTACGGATCGCCGACACTTCAGCCTGCTGCACAACTGGATGGGCGGATACTATCCAGTTGATGGACAGTTGGAAGAGTGTGCCAAACCCTATTTCTCGCTGCAAGCGGAAATGGATGGATCATTGGGCTATAAGATCGCCAACGATTATCGCATGGATAGGATGCTTCGCGGCCTGTACACCAACCCCAAGTTGGTTTGGCGCATCGCGCGCTGTCTGGCCCGTCACCCTCTTGTCACCAGCACGATGATTGAGTGTTATTTCATTGAGAAGTCCTGGGACTGGCAGTTTCGGGGTGAGGATCCGCCGATGAAGCTCTTGCGCCACACGTGGAGGCGCCAGTCAACTGGGCGCTGCTGAAGCCCCCGTTGCACATAACGATGTATCTCAGTTTTCGAAAGGCTCCAATTCTTTGAGATATGCATAACATATATGAATTATTATTTATAGAGAAATTTACTTTTCAGTTTTCTGCGCGGCGGCCAACTTTTTCTCCTCCTCGGCCTGAATGACAGCCAGGGCGGCAGCCGCAGCGGCCTGGCGGCGAATATCGCTATCTGATTCGGCACTTTGCTCCGCAGCCCCCTCGGAAGCCTCTTGGCTTTCATCCGGTGGCATAAAGACAGTCACATTTCGATGGGCAAATTCGATGCCCTCTTCCTTGAAGGCTTCCTGCATGAGGTGGTAAACTTCTTTACGGATGGCAAATTGATCGCCCGGCTTGGTTTTGTATTTAACCCGCATAATCATGGCCGAGTCGTCCATCTGCCGCACGCCCTGGGATTTGATCGGCTCCAGCAGTTTGGGCCCCAGCTCGGGGTCTTCCATGATGGGCTGGTAGACTTTTTTCTTGATAATCTTGCGTATTTTTTCAACATCGGCATCATAACGCACCCGAAAGTCGAGCTTCATGATGACGTAGTCGCGGCTGAGGTTGGTCACCAGCTTGAGGTCGCCGAAAGGGATAAAATAGACCTGGC
>JBAVYC010001383.1:0-1676 GCA_049698595.1 Desulfobacterales bacterium
AAATTGCGGGATCTAACGTAATCGAGACGATATCCGAAAATTTGGCGAGTCAATATTAAATGGAAATTAAACTTTAAACTGCTAACATACAAATATAGGAGTGTTTTTCATGTACTGGACAAGGAAAAATAAATTGGGATTAAAGTTTTTCGCTGTTGGGTTATCGTTTGCTCTTGCGCTTCCAGGCTTCTCATCAGAATTGAAATCCGCCCGAATATATCCGACGGGGAAAATTACCATTTATAATGGTAATCAAAGGGTCGGAGAATTCAGCAAGGACGCGCCTGTTCCTGAGGGATTTTTAATTGCTGCGGATGGGAGATGCGGTGTCAGAATGGATGATATTTATTTGGTGGCTGAAGATAAAAGCCTGTTTTCTGTGGCCACTTCGGCCAACCTGAGGGAACTGTTAATCAAAGAAGGAACCTTATATTTTGCGGTTTCCGATATGTCGCGTTCCCTTAATTTTATAACTCCCTCCGGGATGTTAACCGTCCTCGATATATTGCTGAATTCCGCGACTGGCAGCCCAAAATTGAAAGGCTATGTATCTGTCAAGCAAAATGGGAGTGAAATCGGTATTATCGAGGGGGGATCGATGATCGTTTCAACCCAACAGGGAGAAACGATGATAGAATCCGGGAAGAAACTCACTTTGGCCCAGGCCGACCTGGATGTTGGTGCTCCGGAAGAAACAAAAACAACCGATGAGAAAGAGGGCCAAGAGGAAAAAACGGGCAAGGAAGGCAAAGCCGGATTGTCAAAAAATAGAAAAATGATCTTGGGTGCCATCGGCGTTGCGGCAGTCGCTGTAGGGGTAGGTGCTCTTGCAGGCGGTGGCGGCGGTGGCGGCGGCGGCAGTGACGGCGGCGGTTCAATCAGCCCTTCTTCCCCCTGACTAAGGTGTTTTACAGAAAAGTTCAAATTACAGATATCGTTGATTGGTTGATTGGTTAAGTGGTTGTAGATATGGATTTATCCCATATTTGAAAAATAATTGGACACTTCATGTTTCAAAAGAAAGGACAATTAGGACACCCCGATGAAATAAGGGCAAAAAAGATTTCATTGGGCAGGCAGATGAACACGGATTAAAAAGAAAGTTTGTTTCGCCTTCGGCGAGAAAGGACACATAGCAAATAGGCACCTTTGTATATCTGACAGGGATTCCGCCGCCGGGCGGTTTGTACTAATCTGCGTTTACCGCGCCCGCTCACGCCTTGCGTGGTAGACTGGTGCGAGCGAGGCGGGCGGGTCTGTGCAAATCTGTGCCCCCAAAGGTTTTAAACAACAATCAACTTAATTAATTTCTTTACCCCAATCAACCAGTCACCTAATCAACTCAATCACCTTCTTTTCCTTAATCAACCAGTAAACCAGTAAACTATTCAACGAGGTCTGCAGCTATGAGTTTCGCTCCAAATGGCATGTCGAATTATTGGTCATTGTCTGGCATCCAAACACCTTTTTGATCAATAACTCAATGTCAAAACCATTGTTCGACCATTGACCCGTCGATTTTTGACGGGTTTTTTAATTTAAAATTGATTAATGGCAATTAAAATGCCAAAATTATAGATTATGGTACAAGTTCAGACACTAAGACACAACCCAAGCAGAATCTATTGTAGTTACTGAACTATTTCTATTTTTTCAACCTTGTCGGATTTTGGGTT
>JBAVYC010001384.1:0-3334 GCA_049698595.1 Desulfobacterales bacterium
TCATTAAAGAGGAGGATGAAGATTTTTAGCTGTATCGTCTTCCAGATAAAGTTTTTGGACTGCGCTATCAGTCGCCTCCCTTCAACAACGTACTATTTGTACGCCTTACTCAGGGGGGCTTTTTCTAGCCTTGCCAAAAACATTATCTGCAAGCCCAATCATGCAGATATAAAGTGAAAAACATAACCATACTCATAATTACAGGACTTTCAGGCTCCGGCAAGAGCACGGCCATGGCCGCCCTGGAGGATGGCGGATTTTACTGCATCGATAATATGCCGGTGGATCTTCTGCCGAAATTTCTGGAAATGCCGATGGAGCCCGATTCTGAGATCACCGGAATCGCCCTGGTAATGGATTTGCGCGAGAGAAGCTTTCTTGCCAAATATGGCGCCGTCTTCAATGCGCTTAAGCTAAAAGGATATCATTTCGAAATCCTCTTCCTGGAAGCTGAAGAAGAAATCCTGCTCCAGCGCTACAGTACAACCCGCAGGCAACATCCCCTGTCTCCGGAAAAAAGCCTGCTTGACGGCATTCGGACTGAAAAAGAACAGCTGAAAGACTTGAGATCGGCAGCAGATCTGGTAATCGACAGCTCCAATTTTAATGTTCATGAGCTCAAATCCAAGGTACTCGAATTCGCCCAAAGAAGTAGAAAGCTTGTGCCGATGCAGGTTAATGTTCTCTCCTTTGGTTTTAAATACGGAATCCCTTATAGTGCCGATCTTATAATGGATGTGCGGTTTCTGGTAAATCCATATTTTATTCCGGATTTAAAGGAACTGGATGGAGAAACACAGGAGATCAGAGATTTTGTCTTAAATCATGATGAAACTCGTGATTTCCTTAACAGATATCAGGATCTTCTTGACTATTTAATCCCGCTGTACGAAAAAGAGGGAAAGGCCTATTTAACCATCGCAATCGGATGTACCGGTGGTCGGCATCGATCTGTAACCATTGCGCGAACCATATACGAGCACATTCGTGCCATGGGAAAGACAGTGGAACTGAATCACCGCGACCGAACCCAGCCTGTATAGATCAAAGATATTACGACAATCCTGTAGTAAAAAAATGAGAAAATACAGTATTTATACGGTGATTTATGATCGGTATTGTTATTGTCACACATTGCCAGCTTGGAGAGGCGTTGATAGGGGCGGCTGAGTTTATTATCGGCAGCCGACCCGCATCGCTAGAATCGGTTTCCATTGATTTGAATGAAAATGCAGAAAAATTGCGCAACAAAATTTCACAAGGCATAAAAAATGTTGAAGGCCAGGAAGGCGTCCTTATCCTAACGGATATGTTCGGGGGTACGCCCTCCAACCTAAGTTATTCTTTTCTTGAGGAAGGTCGTATTGAGGTGTTATCCGGTGTCAATCTACCGATTCTGATCCAGGCTGCAAGTATGCGTGAAAAATTGAAACTCGATGACCTTGCGGCAAACCTGGAATCCTTCGGCAAAAAGAGCATCTCCCTGGCCAGTGGAATTTTAAAAGGCAACAAGCGGAGCTAAAACGTGAACCCGTGGCGGATCGAGTCCATAAACAGGACTGACCTTGAACCGATCCTTGCCATCGAACAACTTTCATTTCAATGGCCATGGGGCCATATTTCTTTTGAAGGTGAGCTGTCCTGCCAAAATGCTCACAATTACGTGGTCAAATCGGCCAAGGCGGACAACACATCGCAGGTAATTGCATATGCGTTTATACGCCGGGTGGCGGATGAACTGCACATTTTAAAAATCGCCGTAACTCCAGCCTGGCGCGGACACGGGATTGCCACCTGGCTTCTTAACCGCTGCTTTACCATGGGCACCCGGCAGGGAGTGAAATCAGTTCATCTTGAAGTTCGCCCTTCAAACATTCCGGCGGTCGAACTCTATGAAAGGCTCGGCTTCCAGGAAATCGGACGTCGACCGAACTATTATGCCGATTCAAATGAAGATGCACTGCTGATGATGAAAGTTCTGGCCAAGCCTGTGCCACCCACACGCAGGCACAAAAAGAAAGAATTGGTCTTGTAAATATAACGGGTAAGCGACTTGGTTTTCTTATCAAACTTAAGGTACGATTTACTAAAAACGACAATAATTAAATTATATTATAACCTTAGTAGCTAAACTATCACGAAAATAACAAAAGGAGAATCAATGAGTATAAAACTTGGAATCAATGGTTTTGGTAGAATTGGTAGGATGGTATTGCGAGCATCTCTGAACCATCCCGATGTGGAAGTTGCGGCGATCAATGATTTGACTGATTCGGCGACGATGGCCTATTTATTGAAATATGACTCCGTTCACGGTCGGTTAGATAAGGAAGTTACCGCCAGGGAAGACAGCATCGAAGTCGATGGCAAATCCATAGCGATCCGGTCCGTGAAAGACCCGGAAAAAATTGGTTGGGGCGATCTTGGAGTGGATATTGTGGCCGAATCTACCGGAATATTTCGGGATCGAGAGGGCGCCGCCAAACATCTCACAGCCGGTGCCCGCAAAGTTATCATATCTGCGCCGGCCGGTGATCCGGATATCACCATTGTCATGGGGGTCAACTCCAACCAGTATGATCCCCGTCAGCACCATATCATCTCCAACGCCTCGTGCACCACCAACTGCCTGGCGCCGGTTGCCAAAGTGTTGCTGGAAAATTTCGGTCTTAAGCATGGGTTGATGACGACGATTCACTCGTATACGGGGGATCAGCGCTTGCTCGACTTTCCCCACAAAGACCTGCGCCGGGCCCGGGCGGCGGCACTTTCAATGATACCCACCACAACAGGTGCCGCCAAAGCCGTCGCCCTGGTGCTGCCCGAGCTTGCAGGTAAACTCAACGGCCTTGCCATCCGGGTTCCGACGCCCAATGTATCCATCGTAGACCTGGTTGCCAGTGTCGATAAATCGGAGCTGACCGTTTCAGAAGTAAACGAGGCCTTAAAGCGGGCATCCGAAGGAGCCCTTTCCGGTATTCTGGGATATAGCGATGCCCCCTTGGTCTCAATCGATTTCAACGGATCATCTTTGTCCTCCATCGTGGATGCACCGACCACCTACGTTGTCGGCAATATGGTGAAAGTGCTTTCCTGGTATGACAATGAGGCCGGGTATTCCGCGCGAATGGTGGACCTGGCCGCGATGGTAGGTGCAGAACTATAGAAAACAGAGGAAAGAAGTCAGAGGACAGAGATCAGAACTCAGAGGTCAGATAACAGAGGTCAGAAGACGGAACTAAATATAGTGAGACATCCCTTTTTCTTGGCACTGAATTCTGTAATTTAACCTCTGTAATCTGTTTTTTGTCATCTGTCATCTGCTCTCTGTTCT
>JBAVYC010001385.1:0-2699 GCA_049698595.1 Desulfobacterales bacterium
ACTACCACATGGTTGAAATCCTTGCCCAACGTCCCGACACCTTCAGCAATTCCGTTGCCCGCCAAGTTGAGATAGAAATTAAATACGAAGGGTATATTCAAAAGCAGCTCCGGGAAATCGAGCGCTTTCATAATCTGGAAAGGGTAAAGATACCGCAGGATTTCGAATTCAGTAATATTCACGGCTTGTCCAACGAATTAAAAGAAAAGCTTTCAAACATAAAACCCGTATCTCTCGGGCAGGTTTCCCGCATTGAAGGTATCACGCCCGCAGCGATATCGGTGCTGATGGTGGTACTCAAAACCGGCCCAAGATCACAGGCGGTTGAATAATGAATTCGTGTATTCTTGACACGTTATGTCTTAAATCTTATCTTAGTGGCGATAAATAAATGCCTGATTGTCCGCTATCTATTTAAATTATTAACATAATATCAGATTGAATTGTTACGAAGAGGTTTTACTGGTATGTCCGAAGACTATTATAAAATTCTTGGCGTGCAAAAAACCGCCAGTGGTAAAGAAATTAAAAAAGCTTATCGTAAATTGGCGATGAAGTACCATCCCGATCACACCAAAGGAGACAAGGGCGCTGAAGAAAAATTCAAGAAAATAAGCGAAGCCTATGCTGTGTTGAGCGATAAAGAAAAGCGCAAAGAATATGATACCTTTGGCTCCGAAGGTTTTCGCCAGCGGTTTTCCCAGGAGGATATATTTCGAGGATTTGACTTCGGGGATATTTTTAGGGAATTTGGATTTGGGGGCGGTGATTTTTCCCGTGGCGGGGGCGGGGGCAGAAGATATTCTTTCGGGGCCGGATCACCTTTTAACTTTAGCGGTGCGCAACAACCCGGCCAGGCAAAAGGCTCGGACCTGGTCTACGAACTCCCCCTGACATTGCGCGAAGTCGCCACCGGGACCAGCAAGGTTATAACCTTT
Organism: Desulfobacterales bacterium; assembly: GCA_049698595.1. GTDB lineage: Bacteria > Desulfobacterota > Desulfobacteria > Desulfobacterales > JAFDCJ01 > JAFDCJ01. Next base: position 939 of record JBAVYC010001385.1, read on the forward strand.
CAGCATCAAGGGAGATCTGAAAATTTGACGGTAAAAATCCCCAAAGGACTGATAGCCGGCAAAAAACTGCGTTTGGCCGGCAAGGGTAATCCGAGTCCATACGGCGGTCCTGCTGGTAACCTTTATATAAAATCCAAAGTACTCGATGACCAGGTATTCAGCTCAGAGAAATACGATCTTTATATAAATCGGGAGCTGAAACTAACCGAAGCACTTTTGGGGACAACTGTCTCTGTTCCGACCATCGACGACAAGCAATTGAGCTTGAAAATTCCACCCGGTACCAAACCCGGCACCAAGATGAGGTTGTCGGGCCACGGTCTACCTGACATGAAGGACAATAAGAAAGGCGATCTTTATGTCCGCTTACAACTCAAAATTCCCCAAAATCTGAACGAAGAACAAAAGAAAATAGTCGATAAATTGGTGGCCGTCGGGTTGTAAAGTTTCAAAAATTTGACAAGATCGCAATTTCACGATAGTCTAGGTTTCAAAGCTCGTCAATTATTTTGGACTTTGGGACGTTCGTACCTGCCGGCATTTTCGGATAATGGGTTTCGAGTTTCTGTATAACTAGGCTATCAACAAAATTCATCTTTACACCAAATTTTTGAATTGGACAACATCCTAATAGAAAAACCCAGAATTCCATCGAGGTCTCTGATTCGGAGACCACTATTCCATTATTCCATCCTTATGAGATTTCGGAAGCACTCCAGAAACTCCGTATTTTAAAATGACCATACAAATTCCGAGCCCTTATCGTGATCGTTTGACCGCAAAAGGAAATAATTACGAAATATGCGACTGATCTGCAAAAAGCATACCGGCTATCCAAAAAACAAAAATTCTGTATATTTTCAAATTGTTAATTTCACTTCGCCTGGTGCGGGGCTATCGAAAAAATCATATCGAGGCCTGTCCGTTATTAAGTTGTGGAAGTTTTGGCCGATAACGTAGTGAAAGTATTTATTCGGAAACGACCCATTAATTATTTAAGCAGCGGAGTATCCTATGATTATTACCTGCAAAGAATGCAACTCAAGCTTCAATGTCGACGACGGTCTAATAAAAGAGACGGGTTCCAAAGTCAGGTGTTCGAAATGCGAGACTATATTTCTTGCATATCCACACGCGCCTGAAGATGATTTATTCTTAGACTCTGACGAGCAATTGCCGGATAAGGATGGAAGCTCGGAATTGGATGATCTCGAGTCCTCGCTGGACGGTTTATTAAATGAGGACGACCCCCTTGAAACAGCTGCCTCGCAAAAGGATGCAGACGATGAACTTGGACTCGAACTGGGTTTGGATCCTCAATTTGGCGAAAATGAAGACAGTCCTGCGTCAGCATTTGAAACAGAGGAACCGGAACTTGCTTTGAGCGATTTTGAAGACAAATTGGACATGAAGCCAGGACCGGCGACAGAAGATATGCCTGAAGACAATGTCGGTGAACTTGATCTGGATTTAGATCTTGATGCTAGCGCCGGTCCGCTCGCAGCAGAAGCGTCGATGATCGGCGATGAACTGCCTGATCTGGAGGAGTTATCTGCTTTAGATGATCAACCGGTGTCTGCAGATGACACCGATGCCCTGCTTGAAGATCTCGATCTTGACCTGGAAGCCGAAGAAAATCAGGAAGTGACGGATAGCGAATTCGGTGCAGACGATGAGCTTGATCGGGCAGATCTAAACCTTGAAAAAGAGGAAAATACAGAATTGGAAGTGCCGTCCACTAAGGACGCCGAGGACCTGAAC
>JBAVYC010001386.1:0-4925 GCA_049698595.1 Desulfobacterales bacterium
AGACAACCTGAAGACCAACACGGCAGGGTTTACCTTGATCGAGGTCATGATTGTAGTCGCCATCACGGGCATTCTTGCGTCCATTGCCGTACCTAATTATATAAAATACAAAGAAAAGGCACTGATAAGGTTGGTAGCGGTCAATACCAACAACTTGTGAGCGAAAACCCGCATTCAGCGAATAATTGTTTATAGACTGCATCGATATTATTTTTCAACCTGGGGTATGGGGTATCTTTGTAGACAGGCTAATTCTTATTACTATTGGATTTGGATAATTAAAATGCCGGACGATATGAGACCTAAAATTTTGGTTGTCGAAGACGACACAGCCATACGTAAATTGATTCATACATTTCTTGAAAAATCAGGTTTTAAATCTTTTGCGGCGATTAGTGCCGAAGCAGGTCTCGATATTCTCAAGGACCAGGAAATTGGCATTGTTCTTACGGATGTCCAATTGCCCGGCCTAAACGGTTTAGAGTTAACCAAAATCATAAGGCACAACTATAATACCGACGTTATCATTATGACGGGGTATGCCTTAGATTATACCATTGAAGAGGCCATGGCCCATGGGGCCAGTGATTTGATTATCAAACCCATACGGTTGGAAGATCTCCTGCTTAGAATTAACGTCGTTTTGAAAAACCGTTTAGAAAAAAAAGAAAATAGCCGGAAATTGGAGGAATTAAAAAACCTGAGCGTTAGAGACGATTTGACAGGTCTTTTCAATTCAAGACAGTTCTACAGCCATATCGCTCAAGAAGTCGATAGATCCAACCGTTATTTTCGTCCGCTTTCCCTTATCCTTATGGACATCGATAATTTCAAATCATTAAATGATACCTACGGGCACCTATTCGGAGATAAGATCCTCTCAGGGATAGGGGGAATAATAAACTCAGCTATTAGAATGCAAGATACCGCCTACAGATATGCCGGAGATGAATTCACGATAATTCTGCCTGAAACAGAGCTAGAAAGGGCAATTGCGGTTGCCGAAAGAGTGAGACAGGCGATCGAAATTGAAACTCAAGTGCTATCAGACCCTAAACCATTGAAAGTAACGGTAAGTATCGGTATGGTTGAATATCTGACGGATGAAGAAATAAAATGTTTCATTCACCGTGCCGATAGCGCAATGTATGTATCTAAGAGAAAGGGACGGAACAAGATATCTTTCGCACCCGCCCTGTCCCAGCCCGTAAAATGATTTTTCTCAAGTTTTTACGGTGAAATGCCAAAAGAAGTTATAGTAGGGAATTGGATTCTTGGGGTCTGATTTAGGCTCATTACTGCTAATTTTTGAGATATGTCAAAATCATTCCGATGAGCTGAGGTTCACAAATTTTGACATATACCATGACAGTTTATGGCAGTAGCTAAAATAAAACTCTCTAAAGTTTTGCCTAATCTCTTGTAATTTAATGATAATTTTCAAGTATAAAAAAGCAGGAATGGTTTTTGCAAAGACTGATCGGTTATAAGGCCGGAATATTTTGATTATTGTTAACTCTTTATCACTATTGAAATAGACTTGCGTGATCGGGAAATATTATTCAGGAAAAAACCGAGCCTGGCTTGAGGCGGGGACCTGAGGCCGTGGGTCTCACAAAGACAGCCGGATTGCCTTGAAAAATGATATGGGTGAACCGGCTTTTTATTCCGGCTCTTATAAGGAACAATCGATAGTCCGGATTAATATATGAACTCTCTACAAGAAAAATCGAACGCCTTTATCAGCGGGTTTATGCTTGCCAATTTTTTGCAGCTGATAAATCTGGAACAAAAAACCTGTACTCTCAAGGTGAAGTCAAAAGATAAAGTTGGATATCTTTATCTAAACAAGGGTGAGTTGGTAAACGCTGAAGCCGATGGTATGGATGGTGAAAAAGCGGCCACCAGAATTATTTCCTGGGAAAATGTGCAGACGGAAGTGCAGGATAACTGCCAAACCGAAAGAAAAGTTCATACATCGCTAATGCATATCCTGCTCAACTCCACCCACCATGCAGATGAAAATGGCACAGCCCGCGAGCATGCCGATCTTCTTGATGAAGCCATCCAGCAGGCTGAAGGGTATCACCTTAAAAAGGCAAAATTGCTGTTAAGCAAAATTTTAAAGCAGGATAAACGAAATCATAAAGGCTGGTTGTGGTTTTCGAGGATTTCTGCAAGTTTAAAGGCTGTAGAAGGATCATTAAGCAATGCACTCAAAATAGCACCGCACGATCCGGAAGTCGTCGAGGAAGTCAAAAAGTTCCAACAGACAAAAAACCGATTGCAAAAAGAGCCTTTCCCCCGATGTCCGTTCTGCTGGGTACCCCTGGAAAGTGATGCTGTTACATGCCCGTATTGCAGATGCCATCTGCTGATCCATAATCTATTTTTTGAGTTGGACCACACCGCCAACGATAGGATCAAGCAAGAAGCGATTGATAGATATACCCGGGTTATCCAAAGAGAGAATAACTCCCAAGCTCACTATTGGCTGGGTATGGTCTATCTCAACATGGATAACTATGAGGAAGCGCTGAACCATCTGGACCTTGCCTCCAAGCTTTCCCCGGAGGAGCAGTTTTATTCAAATCAATTGAATCTTTTGCTGAAACACATGGCTTCCAGCGGAGCATTTTTAGCCAAGGAATCAGCGCCAAGCGGAAGTGATACCGATTCGACGGCGTTATCATTGCACGACAAGATAAGAAGAAAAATACTGGTTGTAGAAGATAGTCCAACCATACGCAAGGTGATATCAATTACTCTAAGCCAAAAAGGATACGAAACTATAGAGGCCGGCGATGGGCTCGAGGCTTTGAGCAGATTAGATGAGTCAAAACCCGATCTAATCCTGCTGGATATCATCCTGCCAAAGATGGACGGCTACCAAATACTCTCTATTATCAGGGAGAACCCTGAGTTTAAAACGATTCCAGTCATCATGCTGACCAGCAAAGATGGTATTATCAATAAAGTTAAAGGCAAAGTGGCCGGTTCTTCAGCCTATCTAACGAAGCCCTTCGATCCGACCCAATTGGTGGAAACCATTGAGAGGCATATTTAGTAAACCCGGGGAAATTTATCCATGGCTAAAATAAAAGTAATGGTAGTCGATGACAGTCCAACAGGCATATCTGCCATGGAAACAATCAACACGCCAGAAGCAGGTTTCGCGCCGCCGGCAACAGCCGGCCGGGGTCAAAACAATTTGTCTTTAAATGCATTGATTGCTGAAATCGACAGCGAAACAGCGGACTCTTTGGACTGCGGTAGAAAAGAAGACATACCCTCTAAATTGGATGGATTGCAGACCTCCCTCAAAGACCAATATATTCTATTGGCTCTGGAGCAGACACTTTTTGCACTGCCGCTTTCCAGCGCCCTTGAGATCGGACGTCGTCCGGAGATTACACCACTGCCGAATCTGCCGAACTGGGTTTTGGGTATCAGTAATATTCGCGGCGAGATAATCTCTTTTATAAATCTGAAGGCATTTTTGGGGATCTCTGCAACCGGGGCTAAAGTAGGACGTCGTTTTCTCATCATACATAATCAAGGCATGAAGGTGGGTATCATCGTTGACCGAATTATGGGCATTATCGCTCTGGACCAGATAGACTCCGATCTGCAAAATAGCCCGTACAGAGAAGGAGAAATAGCGAACTATATTTTAGGTGCGGCAGTTTCAGAAGAAAACCTAACGAGTATACTTGACATCGATAAATTATTATCTTCCCCGCGTCTGACGGCTTTCAAGGAAAATTAGAATATGTAATCCTGAAGGCCAAAATTATCCTTGTATGTCAAGGATAAGAATTAAACAAACCCACGGCTTTATGAAATAAGATCGAGCAATCCGGTTAACCTCTTTAGGAGGCTGTATATGTCCATGCCGCCCAAAATTGAAATGATAAATAATTTTATCGAAGAAGTAGAGAGCTACATTCCTACTTTAGCCAATGGATTGGAATCTCTTCAAAAAAACGCAGCCCAAAGTGAAGCCCTGGAAGAGAGCCATCGATTGGTGCACACCATAAAAGGGGCATCTTCCCTGGTTGGGTTAAACGGATTAAGCCATATAGCCTTTCAGATGGAAGAATACCTGGAAGATATTGTTGAAGGCAAACAGGAATTTAGCGACCAAGCCTTCAATACTATGCAGAAAACCGTTGAATTGTTCAGGCAATATTGCCTTGGGTACATGAACGGAGGGGTGGCGTCTCGAGCGATGCTCAAAGAAACGGTGGTGAACTTTAGACGAACCCGGGGGCTTTCCATGGGGGAGGATGAGAAAGCGCTTAATGAACTGCTGGTCTTGGTTCCGGAAAAGGAAGGGCTCAGTGCTGAAGAAAAAATTGAGACTGAAAAACGTTTGGAACCCGACTCACACTCGATCAATCAAATTTCAAACGTATCCGGCGTCAGGACCGGCCCGATTTCACCTTCTGGATCTGTTCCGCTAGAGGACGGATATCCCGTTGATGCCGCAGCGAGGATCGAGACAACCAATCTTCAAGAAAAAACCGGCGTGGAGATTCCGCCCGAGCTGCTGGAAAGCTTTTATGAGGAAGCGGAAGAACACCTGGAGGATCTGGGGCGGTCTTTAAACGTTCTTGATAGCCAGGTAAAACAAACCGTTCCCATTTCACCCATCCTGCGGGAAGAATCCCGACGGATCCGGCGATCTGTTCATACCTTAAAAGGCGCTGCCGCCGTTATTGGATTTCAGGATTTTGCAACCTACGCCCACAGTTTGGAAGATCTTCTGGATTGGCTTTTTGAAGATGCCCGCGAAATTTCGCCGGATATTATAAGAGTGCTGGCGGAGTCTTCAGATTTGCTGGAACGGATCATCACCAAGCCTCAATTGCGTTATTCTGCCAAAGCCCAATCCTTAAATAACCAGTACAAAAACATTATGG
>JBAVYC010001387.1:0-2504 GCA_049698595.1 Desulfobacterales bacterium
TAAAATGTATTACATATTCGATCTAGAGTCAACCCAGATATTTCGCCGTGCTGCGTTTTTTCTTTAAAGCATGAATTCGTTTTTTTTGCGATTTCATCATTTTTCATTACTTTCATTTTTCAGCAGCACATCGATAATCGTTGGAATGAATTCTTCGGCCTTGCTCACATGAAAACGGGTAGATGCCGCCCCGTAGTGCCCTCCTCCGCCAAAGCCGGCGAGCAGCAAGCCGGCGTTGACATTGCAATGGGGATTAAAAATGCTGTGACCTACACTGACAGCGACAGTCTCTTTTTTTTTGTCCTCGTAGCGAATTCTCACATGGACAAATGCCTTCGGAAACAGGGCGTAAACGAGAAATCGATTCCCGGTTGGCGTTTTTTCCAAATGACGAAAATCTGTGATGGCGACATGCTTTTCCAGGCGTGTGTTGGCCTTCAAATGAATCGCATACTGCTCATTTTGTTTGATGACATCTTGACAGCGCCGCTTCACCTCCGGATCTTTCAGAATTTGTGCAATATCGTGTTTGCCGAAAAGATATACCAGTCTGTTCCAGTAAATTTCATCGGGATCATCCCCGTCGAACACTGTCATGGACAGCAGCAAATAATCATGTTTTTCGGGATGACAAACTGCATCCAGAGTAAGGTCGGCCGCATCGATTTTATCCGTGGCGGTTACCAGTTCGCTGTAGTCACGCTTGAATCGGTCCCTGTAATGCTCAAAAATTATTCCTGCCGCCGAGGGCGCGATCTTGAACACCCCGTTGAAGGGATGGTCAACCTGATTGGTATAGTGATGATCAAACCAGAGGGTGCATTTATCCACGTAAGGCAGGTTGGCAATGATGTCGCCTTTGCAGATTTCCACCTGGCCCCGTTGCAGAGCATTGGGTTCAACCCATCTCACCGGCTCCTCGATGTCAAGAGCCTCAATCAGCAGAACGGCACAAACAACCCCGTCAAAATCCGGCCTGGTTACGATTCGCATAAATGTCTCCCTATATTTTTTTTTGCAAAAAAAATATGTTGATGTTTTGAAACCTTTGGCATATCTAACCGATTAGGAGCGGCGAATGTGCAAGTTGAGAATCAATTCGCAAGGGATAGCGTCCCCGAAACAGGCGCCAATCGTTCAGGCAGCCTTATGCACATTCCCGCACCCAATTTTATATTAATATTTGCCCAAATTCAATGCCATTAAACGATTATGGCTTGAAAGCGACTTCTTTTCGTGGCTGGAAAGCCACTCCCACGATATATTGAGTTAATTTGGTGACATCGAGTTCAAATTTTCAAGGAGGATTCGCACCATGGCACTGTACCTGGTTCAACATGGCAAGAGTCTGCCAAAAGACGTCGATCCCGATCAGGGCCTTTCCGAAGAAGGCGTCGCCGAAACCAAACGCATCGCCGATGTGGCCGCAAATTACGGGGTAAAGGTTTCACAAATCAAACACAGCGTCAAAACAAGGGCGTACAAAACAGCTGAAATTTTTGCATCCGCCTTAAATCCCGCGGGCGGCATCGTCGAAGTCGGCGGATTGAAGCCGATGGACGATGTCATCTCATTTGCCGCCGCCATTGATTCCGATGAAAATAGCATGCTGGTCGGTCATCTGCCCTTTATGGAACGAATGACCGCCTACCTGGTAACCGGGATCACTGATAAACCGGTTTTCAAGTTTCAAAACAGCGGTATTGTGTGTTTGAACAAAGATCCGGACATCGGTTCATGGGTGATTGTCTGGACACTGATGCCGAATATTGGCTAAAAATAGGGATGGTGATGATGAATTTTGAGTGCATAATCTACGAAAAAAGTCAGGGGATTGCGATTATCAAATTGAACCGCACCACGGTGTTAAACGCCATGAACAAGCAGTTGTGGCTCGATTTTCAGGCGGCCTTGAAAGATGCTAAAAATGATGCTGAAATAAAAGTGCTGATTGTCACCGGCGCGGGCCGAGCCTTTTCCACCGGGGCTGATTTAAAGGAATCCAAGACCAGAACCCCGGAGGCCTATCGCGAATACCTGGAGGAACTCCAGGAAACTTCCCGCAAAATCATTCGGTTCGAAAAGCCGACCATTGCGGCCATAAACGGATATGCGATCGGTTCGGGTTATGAACTGGCCCTGGCTTGTGATATCCGGATTGCGGCCGAAGAAGCCAAAATCGGTTCTCCGGAGGCCAAGGTGACCTCGTCTGTGACCGGCGGGGCATTCAGATTGGTTCAGGATTTAATCGGACCCGGCAAGGCCAGTGAACTTCTTTTTACCGGTGAATACATTGACGGCAAAGAGGCCGAACGGATCGGTCTGGTCAATAAGACCGTCCCACTGGAACAACTTGAAGCGGAAGTCCGGCAAATGGCGCAAAAAATCGCTGCCTGTTCGGCCATTTCTTTAAAACTGATCAAAAAAGGATTGCTGATGGCCCGGGGTGAGGCCAGTCTTGAAGCATTGATGGACTTTGAAATCGAGGCCTGCCTGACCTGTGT
>JBAVYC010001388.1:0-2300 GCA_049698595.1 Desulfobacterales bacterium
GTTGAGTGCAACGAAACCCAACAAAACCTGGAATAGTCCCAACCCAACCTACAAAATCTAACGTGGCCCAAAATAGAACCAGCACCTACTTTTGAAATGAAGTTTCATATAGGAGGACTATCCATTAGGACGCTCTGACTTTTTTAGCATCTCCTTTGCCTTTGCCAGGTTATTCCCGGCACTTTTGTGACCAGGATCAAGCTGAAGCGCTTTTTCCCACTCTGATATTGCCTGTTTCAGTTTTCCCTGCATCGCATACGCCAAACCCAGATTATAGTGGGCCTCGACGACTTCGGCATCCAATTCAGTGACTTTGACAAAATGCCGAATCGCCAAGTCCATGGTGCCCTGCTGCGCATAAAGCGTGGCCAGGTTGTAATGGGCTCTCGTCAAGTCGGGGTTTAGCGCGATGGCGCGGTTAAACTTCTCCATGGCCTTTTTCAAATCGCCCTTTTGATGATAGACCACCCCCAGATTGTAATGGCTCTTGGCGTGATTCGGATAAAGCTCGATTGCCGTTTCAAATTCCTGCTGCGCTTCGTTCAACATGCCCCGCTTGAGGTACGCCATACCCAGTCCGCCGTGGGCAACGAGACTGTTTGGTGAGCTTTGAACGGTCTTCGACCACAACACGAAATTGCTCTGCCAATCGGGGTTACGGGTTAGTGTGGCTGTCGAATACAGACCGACAATTACCAGTGTCGGTATCAGGGTCGCCACCGTCGCAGCGACCGGCCGGGTGAACCATCTTCTGACCGCGCCATCGATAACGGCTGGAACCACCAGACAAAATCCGATAATCGGTATATAAAGGTATCTTTCGGCCAAAGGGTTGTAAATTTCGACCAGGTTGGAAACGGGAAGCAGGGTAATTAAAAACCACCATATGCCGAAAAAGACGTGTTTCGAATATCGATAGACCCGGAAACTAAAGCCTGCCAGTCCCATGACGCCGACAAAGCCCAGTAAGTTTGAACCATTCAAAAAGCTGCTCGGATACGAAAACACATAATCCGCGTTCAGATGTAACGGAAATATTGCCAGCTTGATGAAGCTGAAAATATGGCCGGGCAGATAAATAATCCTTTCAACCAAGCTGCCGTGGGAAGGTTTCAGGTACCCGCCGGAAGGATATATAATGAAAAACCGAATCAACACATAAACCAGGCTGACGACAACAAATCCTGAATAAAAATAGGCTCTTTTCTTGAGGGTCGTTAATAAATGCTGAATCGTTTTGGCATCCCGCGCGCCATCCCGCAGCACAAGATCGTAAAGTAAAATAATGGCCGGCAGGGTTATGGCCATTTCCTTGGACAATAACCCCAAAAAATAAAAAAGTAGCGCCAGAGAATACCCGCCGATATTCGAGGTCACATACTCGGCTTTTAACCTGATATAAAATATCAGGCTTAACAGGAAAAATAAGGCCGCCAGGAGATCATCATTAAAATCAATGCAATTGACCGCTTCGGAAAGTGCCGGATGGCTGGCAAACAGCAGCCCCGCAATCAGCGCGCCAAGTTGATTTTTCAGGATTAACTTGGCCAGCCAGTAGACCAGAACAGCATTGAGGGTGTGTAGCAACAGGCTTGCCAGATGATACCAAAATGGATCTAGCCCAGCGATGGTGTAGATTAGAAAATAAGAGAGCGTGGCCACGGGTCGATAACTGGCCTCTAAACCGGCGACCTTAAAATAGGAGAGGTTAAAAAGAGAGGATAGGAATTGGCTCGTGTGTTTGAGGTATTTGTTTTCAACAATGGTGCCATAGTCGTCATAGACAAACCCGTTGGACAAGGAATTATAATAAACAATGAGACAAAGAAGCACCAGCAAGGCAACCGCAAGCAACTGTCCGGCACCGTTTCTTGGAACAGCCTGATCTGTTTTTTGATGGGAACCGCTGGATCGTGATGATTTTTTCGGTTTCATTTTAAGTCCTGGATTTCTCCTTGCCGTTGCCGTATGAATTAACGGATTTTAATAACTAATTGTTTTTATAAGAATTTATGGAATTATAACCAATAAAAAGGTGATTTAAAGGTTGCCGAAAGTTCTTGAAAGTCTCGGCTACTCCGAAATTATTTGAAATTGAAAGCCACCATGATGGATTGCCTTCTTTTGGCTTATAGATCCGTTAATCTGTGTACTAAGTTTCCAGGTTAATGCTGATCATCAGAGAGCCTGGACACGAAAAACCATGCTCCCAGTATCCCGATTAACATTCCGGCCGCAACATCGGATGGATAATGGGCGCTGACAAACACTCTGGAAACGGCAATCAAAAATGCATAGGT
>JBAVYC010001389.1:0-3013 GCA_049698595.1 Desulfobacterales bacterium
CCCCTCAGTTTAGTACCTATTTATTGAAATCACATCATGTTTGCGCATGATTTATGGCATAGTCAGATTGAATATTTATGTAATTCTATCGATTTAAATAGAAAAGACAGAGCGAAGCGATACCACAAATCTTCAATCTTCAGTCTTCAATCTTCAATTCCGGCTTGTCCGGGTTGGGTTATAAAAATGCCGATAGTTTAGAAGCCTCTCGGTTGCCGTCCGGCAGGCAATATTTCGGCCTGTTTTGCGGCAGATTAAATCCGCAGTTTTTTCGGCCATGGCCCGCAGGGTGGTGGCCTTGCCGCCGATAACCGACACCAGCCCCTCCAGGTCGTCTCTTTGCTTGTGGTCATAGCAGTCAAATGTGCGGCTGATCTGCTGGGGTTCTTGGGCCTGGGTTTGTTTGATCAAAGGCCGTGACGCACACCAGACCGAGCGAATGGCTGCATCTTTGACGGCGGGGACCATTTGGACGCATAATTCCAGGATTTGGCGAGCATGGTCAGACGGCAATTTAATCGCATCCGGGTCCTCTGCCAGCCACAGGGTGGTTCCCAGAATCGAAAGTTCGCGTTGGGGTACAATGATATCGCCTTCGCCGGCTTCGTGAAGCCGGTTGATGACCATGTTCGTCAAGCGGCCATTGACGGCCACCATGACCCCGGGGCCCGGCTGAACCGGCAATTGAATGTCGGCCAGGGCGCATATTTTGCCGGCCCAGGCACCGGCCGCATTTACAAACAGATCTCCCTGGACATCGTATTCGCGGCCGGTTTGATGATCGGAAATGCGTACCCCTGTGATGGTTCCGTCAGATTTGTGAAAGTCGATAACCTGGGAAAAGTTATGAATCCGGGCACCGTTGGCCTTGGCCGTGGCATAAAAATGCAGGGGCAGCCGCCAGGCATCCAGGGTGGCATCCGGCACCCGGATGGCCGCTTTCAGATCCGGATGAAGTGCGGGTTCGATGGCCAGAGCATGATTGGGGCTAAGTTCCTCGGTGGAAATACCGCACTGTTTGCAGTTTGCCAAAAATGCCGGCCGGTAATCCATATCTTTATCACTTAACGCTAGAAAAAGACCGTCGTTTGGTTCGATCGCCGCGGGGGCGATATGCCGCAGGATGTTATTTTCCCGGATACATTCTGCGGCGGCCACCGGATCGCTGACAGCATACCGGCCGCCGCTATGCAACAGTCCGTGGTGCCGGCCGGTGGCGCCGGACAGCAGCTCGCCGCGTTCAAACAGCGAGACTTGAAATCCCCGCAATACCAGGTCGTGGGCCAGGGCCGCCCCGGTGCCGCCACCACCGATGATGACAATGTGTTCCATCATTCTATTTGTTACCATACGATTCTAAAAGCGCCACCATAAACTGCCATACCTTTCCAAGGGATGGAATATGGAGCCCTTCGTTGGGTGAATGGGGATCTCTTAGATCCGGTCCGAATGATATCATGTCCATACCCTCGTACTTATTTCCGATGATTGCGCACTCCAGCCCGGCGTGAACCGATTTAACTTTGGCCTCCTGGTCGAAAACCTGCGCATAGATCTTCCGGCAGCGCTCAAGCAGGGCCGATTGCATGTTCGGTGTCCAGGGGGGATATTCACTGTCAGATCTGATGTCCGCGTTGGCAATGGCCGCCGTTGCACAAATGGAGTTGGTAATCTCGTCCAACCTGGATCCGGTCAGACTGCGCTGGCTGGTCAATATTTGCAGGGTGTCGTCTTTTATTTCAACGGTTGCCAGGTTGTTGGAGGTTTCAACCAAATCTGTGAAAACCGCCGACATCCCCATAACCCCATGGGGCAGGGATAGAAGCAGATTGATTACGTTCCGTGTTTCTGCCACGCTCAAAGCGGTTGTATTCCGGGCAGCGGATTCCACCGCCGTCAGCTTTATGGCTAAATTAGGTTCGATGCTGCCATAATCGATTTGGACGGTACCTTCGAATTCGGCAACCCCCCTGGCTAAATCACCGGAATTCTCGGAGGCACTCGCGAAGACGGCATCAGCATCCCGGGCGATTGCATTATGAGCGCTGCCGCCTTTGATTGATACCAACTGAATGTCGCCTGCGATGGTTAACCGGTGCAGGGTGCGCGCCAGAATTTTATTGGCGCTCGCTCGTTGCTTGATAATATCGATGCCCGAATGTCCGCCATTCAATCCACTGATGTTCAAATTGAAAAATTGACTTTTTTCAGCAAGATCTGTCAACATCAGCTTACGGGATATATGCGTATGCCTTCCACCGGCACAGCCGACCGTGAACACGCCTTCGGTTTCCGAATCCACGTTGAGCAGCACCCGGCCTTCGATGAATCCCGGTTCAAGCTCTTTGGCACCGTTTAATCCGGTTTCCTCGTCCACCGTAAACAACAGTTCCAGTGGTGGATGGGCAATGCTCTCATCGTTCGCCACCGCCATTGCCAGAGCGATGGCGATGCCGTTATCCGCCCCCAGAGTGGTGTTATCCGCTCGCAGCCAATCACCATCAATGATATTCTTGATGGGATCATTTGAAAAATCATGTTTCGAATCGGGAGTTTTTTCGCAGACCATGTCCGTATGGCCCTGAATCACTATGACCGGTGCATTTTCATATCCTGGTGTCGGCGGAGCTTTGACCAGCAAGTTTCCGGCGGCATCCATTTTTATCGCCAGCTGTTTTGTTTCGGCCCACTGTTTCAACCACTGACCAATTTGTTCTTCATTTTTAGAACAACGCGGTATGGCATTGATCTGTTCAAAGTAACCCAAGATGGATTTTATTTTTTCTTGCATTTAGAGTCTCCTCTATCGTTTTTAATGTTGAATGGTCGCAATAAGCACAGTGATTCTCTCCGTGGCGCAGGCTCTACCCTCCGGGGCTTAGTCCAGTATTCCTCTACGGGACGGAGTCGAGCCTTAGAAAGTCCGACACTTGAATTGATACTCATATGGATCTTCGGCCCTGTTGTCAAGGTCTTCGCTTTTAGCCTTGATTTTACATAATGACAGATTAAT
>JBAVYC010001390.1:0-17529 GCA_049698595.1 Desulfobacterales bacterium
CACCAGACCGGAGGAAAAATTGATAAAAATAAAGGTAAATATAAGCGGCATAAACATCATCATTTTTGCCTGGGTCGGGTCCCCCATGGGAGGAGACATTTTCTGTTGCAGCAGCATGGTGGCCCCCATGATGATTGTCAGCACAGGAATACCGTAAGGCGGCTCCATAAATGGGATTGAAAAACTGAAATGAAACAGACGGTCTGGTGCCGACAGATCATCAATCCACAGGAAAAATGGCGCATGTCGCAGCTCGATCGCCTGATACAGCATCCGGTACAGCGCAAAAAACACGGGCAGTTGAACCACCATGGGAAGGCAGCCGCCCAGAGGATTGATTTTATACGTCCTGTACAGACCCATAACCTCTTCGTTCATTTTTTTCTTGTCATTTTTGTGTTTCTCTCTGATCTCTTTCATTAACGGCTGGATCTTTTTCATTTCGCTCATGGATTTATAGCTCTTAGATCCCAGGGGCCACAAAACAATTTTGATTAAAAGCGTCAAAATGATGATGGCAATACCGTAATTGGGAATGACACTGTAAAGCCGGTTCATCAACCAGACACAGGGTTTGGCAAGCACGGTGAACATTCCAAAATTTAGCGCCTTGCCGAGATCATGCCCGGAATTCTTGAGGATTTCCATGCTTTTAGGTCCGAAGAAAAGCGCGTATTGATAGGTATGCTGGGTACCGGGACGAATGTCACCGGCAGGATTTACATATTGAGCCTCTAGCAGGTCGTCTGTCCTTAAATTGAGCCGCAGGGCGGCTTCTTCCTCAACCTGATCGGGAATGACGCTCATCATAAAGTAGCGATCCTGCAAGGCAACCCAGGTCACTTTTCCCGTATAAGTGCTTTTTTCTGCAATATCCTTGATTTTAATCTCTTCGAGCTTTTCATTAATCAAGGCGCTGGGACCTTCAAACCCATACATCCGCTTGTCTGAGGGTGTCGGGCTGTTTAGCGCGATAAACAACTTGTCCTGAATGCTTCGATCGGAACCGTTTTTGATGGTGACATCGAGTCCGATCAGATAGGAGTCCGGCGAAAATTTATAGGTTTTTTCCACCACCACGCCACCGTCGGATTTCCATGCAAACGAAATTTCCTGCGCGGCATCCCGGATGTCGACCATGTCGGCATTCATGCTTGCCGAAAAAACGGCGTTGTCCAGCCCGGGCAGGCTTTTCCCGGCGAATCCAAGCAAAACGGTTTCGATCGAATCTTTCTGGGGAATAAGCTCTTGCAAGGGTGAATTTTTGGCAACTTTTTCCCTGAATTTCTTCAGGATAAAGCTGCTGAACCCCCCACCCTTTTCAGAGAGCCGCACCTGGTAAAAAGGTGTGTCCACCGTAATGGTTCGGGGGATTCGGGTGGGCGCTGATACTTCTGTTCCGGAGACCGTGGTCTGGTCAGTGGCGGCCACTTCCTGCTCTTTTGGATATGGCTTGGCTTCCTTGACCTGTTCCACTTCTACCGGTGGCTGCTCGGTCTTTTTGGTAGATTGCTGGTTAGTGTCTTTGTCGACAAAAAAAAGCTGCCAAAGCAAAAAGATCAGCGCAGACAGGACAATAGCAATTAACAAACGCGCTTGTTCCATTGTCTTCTCCTAAAAATTCACTAAAATCTGAGATTCGTCCGAAACCAAATTCGGAAAATTTGCCCCTCTTGGGGCTGTTATTACCATTGACCAGGTCTCCAGTTTTAATTGGCAAACCCTTACAACCGATTGTGCACCAACAACAACTGATTGTCGCTTTGATGTCGTCAAACGTCTATTACCGAATCCGAATTTTATTCGATTAACGGGGCATGCTGTCTGTGGACTGACCCAGAGGCTCGCAGGCAGGACTGTCAAGAATTGAAACTTATAGGGCTCATTTTTTTTGTGATCAATTCCGTATAAACAGCTGTTTTTATTATATTTTTTAATTGGCTGGATAACTGTCCTTGCCGTTCCCTGTTAGGGTACCGGATCAACACCTCCGGGATGAAATGGGTGGCATCGTAAAATCCTTTTAACAGCCAAAAGCAGACCGTTTGGGAGGCCATGTCGTTTGATGGCCTGCCGGGCATACTCCGAGCAACTTGGATAAAAACGGCACGAAGGTCCCAGAAGCGGTGACAGCGTATATTGGTATGCCCTGATTAAGAATACTAAAACGGTCTGAAAAAAATTATTGAGGATCATCATATCGCGATATCCGGATAAATATATTCTGCAATGCTCGGTAAGCCTGCTCAGACGAAATGTCGGCGATTTGATTTTTAGCGATAATGTTGATGTCCCATGCACCCGATATAAACTGCCGATTTAATCGAAAAAATTCCCGTACAAGACGCTTGATTCTGTTTCTTTTAACTGCTTGTCCGACCTTTTTGGTGACGGTAACGCCCAATCGTGAGCGATCATGCCGACCGGGGGCAAAAACAGCAATGAAATATTCATTTTGTATCCTCCGGCCGGATTTTGCCAGTGCCAGAAACTCGTGGCGCTTTAAGATTCTGTCGGCCTTTGTGAAGGAATATTGCAACGGACAAGCTTTGTGGCTTAACTTATATGTCTCTGAAATTGCGAATCGAAGCACTATGCGGACAGCCGGATGCGCCCTTTAGCTCTCCTGCGGTTAATGATTCTTCTACCTTGTTTGGTAGACATTCGTTTAAGAAAACCATGATTTCGGGCCCGTTTAATTCTGCTGGGCTGAAATGTACGTTTCATTTTTAAAATTCCTTATCTGTATAGGCTTGCTTGAATTTACTGCCCACGGTATGCCGGCGGCTTTGTAACTGGTACCTTAAATCGAGTGAGTAAAACACAAGATAATTTCTCTGTCAAGAGCAAATATTATTGATGCATAATGGATGTGATACAACGTTTAGTGGCCATGAACTTCAAAGATATCAAATTGTTCCATATGAAACTCGGGATTGGGATAAATCACGATCTGCTTACCGATGTCCCGTTCGAGTTTGGAAATGAGCAAATCTTCTTCACCCAGAAAAAGTTCGGCAATCTTCGGATTGACCCTGAGTGTCATTTGTGTGCTTTCCATATCGTGAGCATCCCGCAGAATCTCACGGTAAATATTATAACAAATGGACTGTCTGGAAACCAGATACCCCTCGCCCTCACAATAAAAGCACGGTTCACAAAGAATCCGGGTCAGAGGCTCGCGGGTGCGCTTACGGGTCATCTGAATTAAACCCATTTCAGATATGGGAAGGACATGGGTTTTGCTTTTATCCTTTTTCAGAGCCTCTTTCAGCGCATTAAAGACTTTTTCCTGGTTGGATTTTCTTTCCATGTCGATGAAATCAATAATAATTATGCCCCCCAGATCCCTGAGTCTGATTTGGTATGCAATTTCTTTAACCGCCTCCAGATTGGTTTTTAGAATTGTCTCTTCCAGGTTGTGTTTCCCGACATAGCGACCTGTATTGACATCAATGGCAACCAGGGCCTCTGTGTGTTCTATCAATATGTAACCGCCTGATTTCAGCCATACTTTCCTTTTCAGGGCCCGGGAAATATCGCCCTCCAGATTATAGGCATCAAAAATCGGCTCTGAGCCCTCATACAACACGACATGGTCCTTTAAGCCGGGCATATAATTGTCCAGAAAGGATAAAACCGCGTGGTAGGTTGATTTGGAATCTATGACCAGCTTTTCGACTTCCTGAATCAGAAGATCACGTACCGCTCGCAGACTGATGGAAAGCTCCGCATGCAAAAGGGAGGGGGCCCGGGCAATCTCAAATTTTTTCTGAACGTTCTTCCACAGATTGTTTAAAAATCCCATTTCGTAAGCCAGCTTTTCTTCCTGCTCGCCTTCCGCCGCGGTTCTCACAATATACCCGAAATCCTCAGTTCTCAGCTTCTGAACCATTCCTTTGAGACGCTCGCGCTCCGCTTCATCTTCGATTCGTCGGGAAACGCCGATGTGATCGGAAGTGGGCATTAAAACCAGAAATCGACCGGGAAGAGAGATATATGAAGAAATACGGGCACCTTTGGTTCCCATCGGAGACTTCGCCGCCTGAACCAGAATCTCCTGACCTTCCCGAACAATTTCTTCAATACTGATATCACGCTTTTTATAAAATTCCGGCCTTGGTTTATCCTCCGAATTGTCTTCCTCCATCTCGGATTCGACATCAAATAGCCGCTCATATTCCTTATAGCCGTCATGGAACACATCATCCACGTAGATGAAAGCCGCCTGATTCAACCCGATATTCACAAAGGCCGCCTGCATGCCGGGCAAAACACGCAATACCCGGCCCTTGTATATATTTCCGGCAATATCGGAGTCATCCCCACGATCGACATAAAGCTCTGCAATGTTGCCATCATCCAACAGGGCTACCCGGGTTTCATGTTCGGTTACATTGATGATGAGTTGTTTGTACATAAGACTGCTGTCCTCCCATGCTCAGTGCTCACTGCTTAACAACCTTTGCCCGTTTGATGAGATCTTCAGCAACACCGAAAATATGACGCAAGATCAGCGCGGGCCGCACGGTTTTGCCGGGCACCGACAAAAGCGTCATCTGCAGGCAAGCTGAATCCAAAAACAGGATATCTAGCACGATATCCTTTAAATTTATCTTTTTCAACTTTCCTTTTCGATTCGAAAGCGAAATGGTGGCATCGGATGCGCGATTAAAGGACACCAATTTTTCTGTGTTAAAATGACCTTCCTTCAGGGTGACCAGATAAGTATGTGTCTTGGATGCCTGCTGCCCGGGTTTTCTGGAAGCAAGTTGACAGGAATTTATGGCAAGGCCGTCGGGAAGATGAGTGTTTAGGCGCCGGCATACGACCTCCGGGCGAACAAAGTCCGGCACGCTCAGCGTAAAGTGCTCCTGCCGGCTTTCGATGCCAACGGGCAACGGATCATCAAACGAAATTTTAGGCTTGGGGTGAAACCCCTGGGAAAAAACTACAGGTATTTCAGCACGTTTGAGGGCCCGAATAAAAACATTGACCATTTCAAGATGGCCAAGATATTTAGCCTGATCCAATTTGGCATAAGAAACGGACAATTTTTTTGACCCTGCCCCCACATACGTAGTCGTCCCACAGTCCTTCATCGGCTCATTTTGAATGTCCGGGTATGTTTTTACCTTGATTTCTCTAAAATCGCATGCGCCGCATTGCCCACACACGCCCTGGCGACAGTCATCTGTAAAAGACTTGTCAAGCGCTTTTTCCCATTCGGTTTTTAGAAAAGCTTTGCTGACACGACTATCAATATGGTCCCAGGGCAGAGGGTCGTTAAGATCCTGTTTGCCGGCCGCAAAAAAATCCGGATCGATATCCTCATCATCTAAAGCTTCTTGCCACAGGTCGTAGCGGAACATATCACTCCAGCCGTCAAACCGGCAGCCCTTATTATAGGCGCTAATGAGCAGCCGGCTTAGCCGTCGATCTCCGCGAGCCCAGAGCCCCTCCAGCCGGCTGACTTCCGGATTTTGCCACTTGAATTGAATTCCGGGAAGCCTCAATTGATCATGAAGCCAGTTGATCTTTGAGCGGGATTCAGCCAATAAGATCTGCCCGGCCCATTGAAAAGGAGTGTGAGATTTGGGTATAAAGGTGGCGACACTGACATTGATTTTCCCCCGACGTCCGTTGGAACCTTTGATTTTGCGCAGCTTTTTCACCAGATCCACCAGAGCCTCGAGATCATCGTCAGTTTCGGTAGGCAAACCGATCATGAAATAAAGCTTGATAACCTGCCATCCCAGATTGAAGGCGTCCTTGACCGTATCGATAATTTCCTTTTCGCTGATATTTTTATTAATCACATCCCGCAGTCTTTGGCTGCCGGCTTCGGGTGCGATGGTAAACCCGGTTTTGCGGACCTTTTTAATAAGCTTCATCAATTCCGGCGTCAGTGTCCCGGCCCGCAGGGAAGGCAACGAAACGGCAACATGGTCGGATGCAAAGCGGGCCATCAAACGCTCCATCAGGGGGATGATGCAGCCATAATCGCCGGTACTCAAAGACAACAAAGATATGTCCTCATATCCGGTGGCTGCGCTGGAACTGGCGGATAGGGCAAGTAGGTGCTCCGGTGAGCGCTCACGAACCGGGCGATAAATCATACCGGCCTGACAAAATCGACATCCCCGGGTGCAGCCCCGTGAAACCTCCAACCGTAGCCGGTCATGGACGGGTTTACCAAATGGGATGATAGGTTTTTCGGGAAACGGTATGCTATCCAAATCGGCGACAATGGCACGGCGGACTTTTGTGTAATTTGAATACCGGGGGGTTACGGTTTGAAAACCATGGCCATCTGCACGGAACTTAAAAAAAGAGGGGATATAAACGCCTTCGATTTGCGACCATTTTTTCAACAACGTTTCTTTATCGACCCGGCCCTCTTCTTTCCAGCGCAGCCAGACTGCGGCCATTTCCAGAACAACGTTTTCGCCGTCACCTACAACGATGGCGTCAAAAAATTCGGCAATCGGCTCCGGATTGCTGGTACACGGACCACCTGCAATGATCAACGGATGATTAAGGCTCCTTTCGGCAGCCAAAAATGGAATCTTAGCCAAATCAAGGACAGTAAGAATATTGGTGTAGTTCAACTCATATAAAAGGCTGAACCCGATGATATCAAAACGGCGGATCGATTCACGCGATTCCAGTGAAAAGAGCGGCCGACCGGTGTTTCTCAGAATCGTTTCCATATCCATACCGGGCGCAAACACTCTTTCTGCTGCGATGTTCGGCTCCGCATTCAGAATATGGTAAAGTATCTGCATCCCGAAATGGGAGGTTCCGATCTCATAAAGATCCGGAAACGCCAGGGCAAATCGAAGTTTGACCCGGTCGAGATCTTTTCTCACTATGTTAATTTCTGAGCCCAGGTAACGGCTGGGCTTTTCAACAAAAGGCAAAATATCGTCAAGAGAATCTATGGTCATGGGTATTTAGGCCCTTATCGGGTTATATCTGACAACATGCTGTCAGTAACGTAAGGTTTCAGGGTTCAACAATTAAAAATTTTCAAATAAGAAAACACAAATCACAATGACCGAAATTCAAATTCTCAAACAATTGGCGTTTGAACTTAGTTGAGATTTGGAATTTATTTGTCATTTGGCGCTTGTAATTTGTTATTTCAGGTTTGTCAGGGTTAGACAATTGGAGTTCGGGTTTTGGCATTAACAACCGCCCAACAGGACCACTTTTCCCAGCGCAGTCTCGGAAAAAGCTTAGGATCTATGCTCAGCAAGTATTGTAAGAAAATATATTGATTCCGATACCAGAATATCCGTTACAATCCCAAAAAGATAGCTGGAATTTATGTTTTTTATGATTATTATGGGTGAATCAAAAAATCGTATTAATATCTAATCCACGAAGGCGACAAATGCAAGCACACCGGCAAATCGACCCACAAAGATCCCTCGTAAGTATTGTTCTTTTAACACTCTGCTCACTGGCTCTAATCCTGGCCCCCGGAAGTTACGGTCACGAACTGAATCGCGAAACCGCTGTTGTGAAGGCGGTGCGTGATGTCAGTCCGGCAGTGGTAAATATAAGTTCCGCATACGAAGTGCGCAAGCGCACCAGTCCATTTTCGGGCTTTGGTCTCAACCCCTTCTTCGATGAGTTTTTCAGGGATTTTTTCGATCCGCGCTTTGAACGCCGTCAGCAGAATACCAGCCTGGGATCCGGCGTGATTATTGATGGGCAAAAAGGACTCATTTTGACCAATGCCCATGTCATCCAAAAAGCCGGCACCATCAAAGTGGTGCTGCAGGATGAGCGCGAATTTGAGGCCAGGATTGTGGGGGCGGATCCCGACTCTGATCTGGCAGTGTTAAAAATCGATTCCAAAGACCGGCTTCCCGCAATAAATATGGGCAGCAGCGAGGATTTAATGATCGGTGAAACCGTCATCGCCATCGGCAATCCTTTCGGATTTTCTCACACGGTAACCACCGGGGTCATCAGCGCCATAAACCGCAGCATCCGGGCCCAGGACAGGGTCTACCACGATTTCATCCAGATCGACGCGTCGATTAATCCCGGTAACAGTGGAGGACCGTTATTGAACATCAACGGAGATTTGATCGGAATCAATACGGCCATCTATGCCAAAGCCCAGGGCATCGGGTTTGCCATCCCCATCGGTAAAGCCCGTAAAATCATATCGGATCTGATTCAATACGGCGAAGTGATTCAAGCCTGGATCGGCATCACCGTGCAAAACATGGATGATTCACTGGCACGCTATCTGGATGTACCGGGTAATAAAGGGGTCGTCATAAAAACAGTAGAACCGAAAAGCCCGGCTAAACTGGCCGGGATGCAGGAAAGTGATATTATTTTATTCCTCGGAAACAAAAAAATTAATTCCCTCGAAGATTATAAGTCGGTCACCAAAAGTACAGCTGCCGGCGATACGCTGCCTGCGAAGCTCTGGCGCAACGGAAAAAAGAAAAGCGTGGTGATAAATACAAAAGTATATCCCCTTGAACTGGCCGAGGATTTAATTTTCAGGCTTCTGGGGATCAAAGTCGAGGATCTAACCAAGAAAAAAAGAAAGGCTTATCGGATATTTGCCAGCGAAGGGGTGGTGATTTCGAAAATAAAGAAAGATTCCTACCTCGCCCAGATCGGCGCACAGCCCGGCGATGTGATTCGCCGGATAGATGATTATACCATCCAAAGCAGTGAGGATTTTAAAAAAGCCGTCATCAAATCCCGGCGCAAGAATACGATCGTGCTGCTGCTGCAACGGGGGGAACAGGGGTACTATATTACGGTGACATTATAGCTGCTGCCTACTTACGACAAAAAAAATGAAGGTTAAAAGGATCATCCGGTATTTCCAGCACCTGAACCCGTTGAAATCGAGCATCTTTTAGCATTTCAACTGCCTTTTCACGTCCCCACATCATTCCCAGACCGGTGCCCCCACCGACCAGACCCACCGGCATGCAGTGCATTAGGCTTACGGTATATAAAAACGATCCCATGGGATGGGCCAAATTGTCTGCTAAATTCGAATTGGCGGCAATATCCACCATTGAAAAGCGGCCTTCCGGTGTCAGAATATGGTTAACCCCCCGCAGAACATCCAGCGGTCGGGTTTGATCGTGGATGGCATCAAAGGCCGTGACATAGTCAAATAATCCCTTGATTTCCTTTCTATTTTTGAGATCTGCGGCATCCAGCACCAGAAAGTCGAGGTTTTCGATTGTTTGCCGTCGAGCCTGCCTGCGAGCCTCATCAATCGCCTCAGACGATATGTCAATTCCGACAAAACGGCTTTGCGGAAAGGCCTTGGCCATGAGAATCACGGCGACGCCTTCAGCACAGCCGAGGTCACAAACCTGAATACCGGAAACCAGGCGTGGAACAATTCGACCGTTGTCAACGGAAGGTAAAAATTTATTTACCAAAACCTGACGGTGTTTGGCATTGGCCAGTTGAGACATGAAAGCTTGAAATTCCGGGTAGTGGTCATAGGAAACACCTTCTCCGGTGACAAATCCGTCAATCACGGCCTCCATAGCAGATGTGGTTAAAAGGGGTATCTCCTGTGTATATACGCCCAAATTAGAATTGCCGGCCCGACGCGTGATCAAATCCCCGCGGCTTTTAGGCAGATAATATTGATTTTCACCATTCTCTGCCTGGGACAATTCCACAATTTCAGCAGTGGTCATGGCGCCCAGCCACTCCTGGACATAGCGTGGGTTCAAAGCGGCCTTGTCGGATATGTCGTCGACGGTTTGAGGGCTGTCAAATGCATCCATAACATCAAAAAGACCGACTCGATATCCGATGGCCATAACAAGATTTATGGCACCATAATTCAAGATATCGATCATTTTTTCTGAGAAAGACGAGTTTTTCATGAAAATCTCCCTTGATTTAAGGCACCGCAAAGATAAGTCTCAGGTGATCGTAACTAAAGAACGATAGAAACATATAAAAGGGCAAGAATCAAGAAAGCCCTTCAGGGTTTATCCTGACATTGCCGCATTGGGGTGTATTGACCGGGGTTGGAGATAATGATTTCATGCTCTAAGGAGGGAAAACGATGGTCGCCGGGGTGTCCGATTCGTTGGGATAACCGCATTATTAGGTTTGAATGGACTTCTCCAATATTTTAAGCCAGGATAGCTCTTCAGTCGGCTGATCGGCGTCTAAAATTGCGGGTTTCCGGAAACTTTCCAGGAATTCCTTGATTGGCTGATCATTTTCATACCAGACGGTTTCATCCGCCGATTTTATAAGTAACTCTTCCATAACCTGCCGCCTTTTTTAAAAGTCTTGACTGAATCTTTTTAAGAAAGCCTGGGTAAATATCAGCTATAGCCACAATTGTAAAGCCTAATTTTAGAGATTTTGTTATTGACATTGATTGCGAGAGCTGGGTATAGAATTGCTTAAAGAAAAAAAGCATTAAAACCAGCTCCAAGGGGGGGATTTCAGATGCAGTCTCTGGCAATATTGGCGCAAGACATTCCCTGGGTAATGGCCCCGGCATTTTTGATAGCTGCGATGGCGATAATCTCAATCACCGCTGCTGTGATCCGACTCACCCAAAAGGCATCCAAGGTGGTGATGCTGGGGGTCATGATCGCATTGACCGTGGGTGTCATGCTAATGCAGGTGGTGCAATAACCCGACCCGATTTCTTATTCCTCCGCGGCGCACTTCGTCCATTCTATTACCTCTGCTCCCTGCGTTTGGCCCACTTCTTCTGATTGAAGAGTTTCGGAACCGATTTTGCTTGATAGAGGGCCATAAATAAATATACTGATATAAAAGCTCAACACTTCATTTTCCAGACTTGAAATAGGTTTTAGCCGGCAATTATGGAGACGAATCTGTGAAACGAAAAAAAATAGTGCAATTGTTAAAATCTGAGGCACCCATGGATGAGGTGTTGGTAAAGGGCTGGATCAGGACCCTGCGGACCTCCAAGAAGTTTTCATTTCTTGAAATCAACGACGGCTCCTGCCTGAAAAACGTGCAGGTAATCGCCGATGACGCGTTGCCGCATTATGAGGACATAAAAAAATTAACCACCGGTTCTGCGGTGATTGTCAGCGGAAAACTGGTTCGATCCCAGGGCAAAGGTCAAAAATGGGAGATCTCGGCAGATCATGTTGAAATCGTCAGCCTGGCACCGGATACCTATGCTTTGCAGAAAAAACGCCATAGTGATGAATTTTTAAGAACCATCGCCCATCTAAGACCCAGAACAAACAAATACGGAGCCGCCTTTCGTATGCGATCTGAGATATCCTACGCTGTCCATAAGTTTTTCAAGAACAAGGATTTTCGTTATATCCATACACCCATTCTTACCGGATCGGATTGCGAAGGTGCGGGGGAATTGTTCAGAGTGACGGCCCTGGACCTGGAAAATTTGCCGATAAAAGACGGCAAACCGGACTATATGAAGGATTTTTTCGCTAAAGAAGCCAATCTGACCGTCTCCGGACAGCTTTCGGCCGAGATGTTTTGCCTGGCTCTGGGAGATGTCTACACTTTTGGTCCAACCTTCAGAGCCGAGAATTCAAACACCCGCCGGCATGCAGCTGAATTCTGGATGATCGAACCAGAAATGGCCTTTTGCGACCTGAAAGAAAACATGGATCTTGGCGAAGAGCTTATCAAATACCTCACCGCCTACGTTATGGATGAGTGTGCCGAAGACTTCGAACTTTTTGCAAAATGGGTCGACAAAAACTTGATTTCAACTCTGGAAAATATCGCGACCTCGGACTACGTCCGGTTGCCTTACCGCGAGGCAGTTAAAATTTTACAAAAATCCGGTCATAAATTTGAGTATGAAATCGAATTCGGCAAAGACCTGCAGACGGAGCATGAACGTTACCTGACCGAACAAAATTTCAAAAAACCGGTCATCGTCTATGATTACCCCAAAACCATAAAACCGTTTTACATGCGGTTGAATGACGATAATGAAACCGTCGCCGCCATGGATGTTTTGGTGCCCAACATCGGAGAAATCATCGGCGGCAGTCAGCGCGAAGAACGTCTGGATGTGCTGGAATCACGGATAGTTGAATGCGGAATGGAAAAAGCGCCTTATTGGTGGTATCTGGAATCGCGCATGTACGGCAGCGTGCCTCACAGCGGCTTTGGACTGGGCTTTGAACGTCTGCTGATGCTGGTCACCGGCATCAGCAATATTCGGGATGTCATTCCTTTTCCAAGAACGCCGAACAACCTGGAGTTTTAATACGGAGGAAACCCAGGCCAGTTCCAGGCCTTCACACCCAAATTCACAAAAAAATACTGAAATAATACCCTTCCAGGAGGAAATTGGCCATGGACAATTTAAGAGAGTTACTGAAGATTTCCGAAGATCGCCTGAATGACGTAAATGCTTTATTAACCGATCCCGCGAATGAAACAATTGGTCAAATTCTGGCGATCGTTGATAAGTACGGCGGCCCGGCGGAAATTAACCGCAAGGCAGCCGAGGCCGGCAAATTCGAAAACCTGATGACCCGGCTGAAGGAGATCAAATCACCCTATGTCATCGAGTTAGAGTGGTTGGCTGAACAGCGTGACAAAGAAGCATTTGTCTCCATGGCCGATTATTATGATCGAATTTTAGGTGATCGGGGCGCCGACACAGCACTCAATCAGGACAATGCGGTGACCCTGGAAATCAGCGCCCTGCAGTTTTTCCCCTGGCTGATTGCCGAAGCCAAACAGGCAATTAAAAATAAAGAATTGATGCCCGGTCGCTATATCAGGGTGCGCAACATGAAGGAACAGACCGAAGACAATGGTGACATCCTGGCCACAGCCGCGGCCGTGCAGCTCGTCGGCGCCACCCATGTCGAAACCCTTGACACCAAAGGTACCGATGGTTCCAACATTCATCTCGGGGGGCCGGAGACCATCACCGGCTATTTCGGCGGTATCGGCCAGCCCAACGATTACCCCTTCAAATGGATCGATGAATATCTTCATTATTACACGACCTACGGTGTCCGCCAGGTCTTAAATATCAATGCCGGCACGATCCTGGCAGCCTACTTGCTGCACAAACTGGGAGTGGATAATGAGTTCAAAATATCAGTTTTCATGGGCAACGATAATCCCCTGGCCATGCTTTGGACCCTGATGGCCGCACGTTTGTTTGCCCGTGAAGATGGTACCACGTCACTGATCGGTTTTAATCTATCCAACTCGGCCGACAACAGCACCATCCGGCAGGCCGCTAAAATACGCAAAGCCCTGGGATTGGAGCAGGAGGTGCGCTTTGAACACCATATCACCGAGACCCAGAAATCGATCGTCATTCAGCCTTATAACCGGCGCGCTGAACTGATCGAGGTAGCCCGGGAGGTGTCCAACATTGCCGCCAAACATGAAGGCGGCGATCCCGAGGTGGATGCCGCCCGGGAACATCCCAGCGATATACTGGAATATTTTCTGTCAAAAGAGGATATTTTGTCACAGGGCCTGATGGATGCCCTGGTACGGAACTACCTGGATAAGCACGATGCGCTCAACCACACCGCCCGTGCTCTGGTAAAAGCCGGTATCGGTGTGGTGTGCGCCTGGAATTTGCACAAGTAGATAGCCGGATCCGCCGGAGAATTGAAAATTGAAGATTGCAAATTGAATAGATAGAATTCCTTAATTCGACATTCGTCAATCGACATTTGTCATTCTGAAGTTTCTTTTTCGATCAAACTGGCCGTTTATTTGGCCGGCGGCTGGGCTGACACCTTTGTATGAAACTTCGATAATCGAATGTTATTTTCGTGAATTTTCACGAGAGGTTACAGAGTACGGACTTTATCGTCGTCGTACTCGTCCTCGTCCTTCGTCCTCGATTAAATTCTGATTTCGAGGATGACGACGAGCACGAGGACGAGGACGATAATAATCAGATTAAATCGACGGCAAACGTCCTGACACCTGAACACTGAAACCTTAAGCTTCTGACAACATGTTGTCAGCTAAAAACCGATAAACACTACAGTGAGCTAAAGTGCCCAAAGAACCCCTGAAGCATCTATACAGTCGTGAAGCCCTGGCCGCGCAACCGTCTGCCATTCGCGATATATGCGCCCTGGTTGCCCGGCCGGAAGTGCGTTCCCTGGCCGGTGGTTGGCCGGATTCGGCCAAGTTTCCGATCAATGCGATCCGCCGGATCTTCGATGATCTGATGGCCGAACACGGTGATCAGTTGCTCCAATATGGCTCTACCGAAGGCCTGGAAGATTTGAGACAGGTGCTGGCGCAACGGATGAAAACCGAAGGGCTGACCGACGCCGCTTCCGACAACTTGATCATTACCCATGGATCTGCCCAGGGCATGCATCTGGCTGCCCAGGTTTTTATCGACCGGGAAGATGTGGTTATCGTCGGGCTTCCGACCTACTTTGGCGGCCCCGGGGCCGTTCGCTCCCGGGGCGGCAAAGTCGTCGGTGTCCCGGTAGACCGCGATGGGTTGAATCCAAATTGTCTGGGTCATGAGATCAAGCGCCTGAAGACGGCCGGTAAACGTGTCAAAGGCGTTTACGTGATTCCCAATTTCCAGAACCCTACCGGGTTTACCCTCAGCCTTGAAAGGCGCCGGCAGCTTGTCCGCCTGGCCGAAACCCATGATCTGGTCATCTTTGAGGATGACCCTTATGCCGATTTGCGCTTTGAAGGCCAACGCCTGCCCGCACTCAAATCTCTGGATCACAGCGGACGGGTAATACATCTGCGCTCGTTGTCCAAAACGTTTGTTCCCGGTTTTCGATTGGGCTGGGCCTTTGCTGAATCAGGGGTGATACGTCAAATGGCAGTGGCCAAACAATTTTCCGA
The DNA here is from genome assembly GCA_049698595.1 of Desulfobacterales bacterium. Taxonomy (GTDB): domain Bacteria; phylum Desulfobacterota; class Desulfobacteria; order Desulfobacterales; family JAFDCJ01; genus JAFDCJ01. Next base: position 14,860 of record JBAVYC010001390.1, read on the forward strand.
CGCAGCCACCAACACGCCGGCCCAGTATATTCTCTTGGAGTTCATCCGGCAGGGATTATTAGACCGGCAAATTCAGGAGAACATCGAATTTTACCGTGCCAAGCGAGATTTTATGCTGGCGCAAATGGACCGGCATTTCCCCCGCGAGGCGACCTGGAGTCGACCCCGGGGAGGCTTTTTCATTTTCGTAAAACTTCCAAAAAACATGGATGCCGGAGAACTTTTCCGGCGTGCGGTGGAACAGAATGTGGCCTTTGTTACCGGTCAGCCGTTTTTCGTGGACGGCAGCGGGCACAACACATTTCGTTTGTCCTACTCCCAGGCCGGTGAAGAGGATATCGAAGCCGCCATCCAGGTAATTGGCAATCTGATAAAAGACAGCCTGGCAGGCCGTTGACCGGAAAGCGTCGAATGGATCCGTATGTATTACTCAAAGAAAGTTTAAACCAATAATTTAAATGAAATGATCGGTATTAAAACCCAAGGCTTCCCCGCCACGTCCTCATTATAGAATCCTCGAAATCCGGATGACAAACAATCCGGCCCCGACGAAGATCCGTCATATTTTTGTCGCCGGCTTTGAATAGATCGTCTCCGAAATCCTATAAACCGTTATATTTATATTAAATTTAGTCCGAACCCTTAATTCGGCATAATCTTTGCTTCTACCATGAAAGAAGCCATGAACAAACCCAGCCCTGGGATAACAAGGAGATAGGAGACATTAAAATGACGCAAAACAAAACTAAGGGTGAAAAAAATCGCGAGGGGGCATCCATTCAAACTATGGAACATCAGGCCCAAAATGAGACACCGGGAGAGGCGGGAACATCGGACGGAAGAGTGGTGGGTGTCGACATCGGAACGTCTAAAATCGTTTTCTCCGAGAAGAAAAATGGAAAAATCGATTTCAGTTCTCAACGCAATGCCTTTATCTCAGTGGATTATTCAAAATTCACCGAGAAAATCCTGAATCAGAACCAGATAAAATATCATAAAATCGACAATTCTTTGATTGTATTCGGCGACGGCGCCGAAATCTTCGCCAACATGCTCAATACGGAAACCCGCCGTCCCATGCGCCAGGGTTTGCTGAATCCCAAGGAATCTTATTCTGTCGAAATAATTAAGAAAATTCTTAATGAACTGATCGAATCCTCTGGAAATTCTGATTCTAAAATAAATTTTTCGATACCCGATCCGCCCAAAGGTTCCGAGACGGATATCATCTATCATGAAACCGTCCTGAAGCGTCACCTAACTGAAAAAGGCTATACCAGCAAAAGCATTAACGAGGGATTGGCGGTCATTTTTTCCGAATTGGAGGATGAAAGTTTCACCGGTCTGGGTATCAGCGCCGGTGGAGGCATGTGCAATGTTTGTCTGGCTTACCTATCCGTACCGCTTGTCTCTTTCAGTATCGATAAGGGAGGCGATTATATCGACGACGCGACGGCTTCGGTCACCGGCACGATCAATACTCGCGTGCGCGGTATCAAGGAAAATGGTTTTGATCTCCAAAATAAGCCCAGCAATGATATCGAAGATGCGCTGCATATATACTATGACGACCTGATTATGAACCTGGTACGATCCCTCAAAGAAAGCATTGTTCAGACATCCACCTCGCTGAAGCTGGACCGCCCGATTCCGATCGTGCTAAGTGGTGGTACGGCCAAAGTTCGCGGTTTCAAGGAACGCTTTGAACATTTCTTAAAAAAGGAAGAAATCCCATTGGATTTCAGCAAGGTCCGGATTGCGGAAGATCCGCTCAATGCCACGGCAAAGGGAGCTTTGATCGCCGCTATGCATGAAAATTAGAAGACAGGTTCGATTTCATAACGGTGTCTATTCTAAGGCCGGCCGGTCATCTGGAACTAGGCCCTGGGAAATTAGGTTTGTGCATTCGGATTCTACAGCTTACCCTTGACCGCATAAAGGAGTGGAGAAGCATTGCTTCTTGCTCCTTTTTTATCCTTTAAAGCGGTGGATTGTTTTTGTTGGGCCTCGATATTTCTATGGCAGCTGAATCAATCCTAAATTTCAGCAATAGACACTTGAATGCGCGCCTACCGCCAAATCTTCTATCGTTAAAGCAAGAAAAAGAAGTGTTAAATCCATGACTATGCCTTAACCCATGGACCCGATATATTCCTTAAAATTGCCGCCGAAAAGCTATCGGCGGACTATCGAAGAACTGTCCATCACCATCCCGGATCCAGTTGTAAAGCTGAAATTTCTGAAACAGGCCATAAATGAGTATCAAAAGATATCTTCACAAGGTAATCTTAAGTCCTCGATGGCCGGAATTGCTTTTCAAAAAAAGCTTTTGGATAATGCAGAGGAGCTTTGGCCTGGTAGTAAAAAAGCCGCAAAAAATCTTATCCATACAGACGTTATTGCTGCCCCCGATATTAAATCAAGGCGGGTATCTAAATTACGTTATGTAATTGGGTCGGCAATTCTAATGCTCTTTATTTTGGGAGTCGGATCGGCGTTTTCCCCTTGGGTCCACAACCTTATCCTTGGCGCACCCATCAATCGGAATTCTCAGCAGGTCAAACCAACAATTACAAAAATTATTATTCGAAAACCGGTAATTTATTCCCAGCCGTCCAACGGCCAGGACAGGCCGCCTTCATCTATCGGCAAACCTGCAAAATATAAAAA
>JBAVYC010001391.1:0-1860 GCA_049698595.1 Desulfobacterales bacterium
GCGGAGAGGTTCACTTTCTCCCCTTTAATAAAAATCTGCCCCTCATCGCAGGCGTAATACCCGAATAGAATGTTCATCAGGGTCGTCTTGCCTGCCCCGTTTTCACCCAGCAGTGCACAGATCTCGCCGGCATAGAGGTTAAAATTTACCTTGTCGCTGGCAACCGTATCCAAAAATTGTTTGGTGACACCGGACATTGTCACCACCGGTTGTTGGTTATTTATCATGGTAGAGAAACCAGTATACTGATGAACGTCGAACATCGAACATTGAACGTCCAACATCGAATAATGAATTCTGTCAATTAAAAATAAAAACTGAGCAAAGCGAATTTATCCTTCGAGTCTCGGCCATCGAAACGGCCAGTCTAATCGGAAAAGAAACTAATAGTTCACCGCAGAGTTCGCCGAGAACGCCGAGAAAGAAAATTTAAAACAATCTCGGCGAACTCTGCGGTGAGATATTTCTTGAAAATGGCAAAACTGATTTTTTAACAACTGACAACAGACCACATACGTACGCGTTCACGGGTTCAAAGGTTCAGGGGTTCAAGGTTTCATTCTGGTCACTGGACTGCATTTGAGATGCGTTACGAAAAAAGCGTCAGCTTCGTCAGGCCTAATCCAAAATTTGGAGCCAAATTGGCAATTGTTTTGCAAAATAAGAATTTTTAACTAGGACTTCGGATTTTTAATGCCTTCTTTGTCCTGAACGCTGATCCCTGAACCTGTGAACGGTTACCCCCATTTTAGTCCGAACCCGGCTTTTGCTCATCGACCGGCACCCGATAAGTTCCGCTGAGGATCTTCTGTTCCAACTCCCGGACTTCTTTGATGACATCGGCCGGCAGCGTCTTTTCAAAGGAATGAAACGGGGCCAGCCGGGAGCCGCCCTTGGCCATCATGGACCATTCGCCGAGATCCATGGATACCCAGGCTTTTTTCTGGACCATTTCGATGCAAAATTTAATCGTAGGATACATATCCCACATCGGGCCGGTAATCACCACGTCAGGTGCCATTGCATTCTGGTCCGACATGTTGCCGAAGGCCAGCACCCCTTTTTCTTTTGCGGCTTCAAAGACCCCGAATCGTTCGGCAAAGATCAGATCCGCACCAGCCTCGATCTGGGCGATGGCAGCCTCTTTGGCCTTGGGCGGATCGAACCAGCCGCCGATATAGGATATTTTAACTTTGACTTTGGGGTTGGCTTTGAGGGCACCGGCTTTGAAGGCATTCACCAGCCGGTTCACCTCGCCGATGGGAATCGCGGCAACCACACCCAGGACATTGCTCTTGGTCAGGCGTCCGGCAATCACGCCGCACAGATAGGATGGTTCGTGAATCCAATTGTCAAAAACGGAGAAATTGGGTGCCACCGGCCCGAACTCCGAACCGAAGGCAAAAGCGATCTCGGGATAATCCTTGGCAACCCTGCGGGCCGGGTCTTCGCCGGCCAGAAAGGCGTCTCCCACGATCAGGTCAAATCCTCGCTCAGCATACTCCCTCAGGACCTTCTCGAAATCGGCTGCGGCGATTTTCTCGGTGAATTCATATTCGATATTTCCCATTTCCTTTTGGGCCTTGAGACAGGCCTGATGAATTACGCCGTCCCATGGTTCTTCGATGGCCGTTTGAAATATGGCGGCAATTTTAAAGGGTTTTGCGGCGCTGGCATTCAATCCAAATGAAACTGAAAAAAGAACAATCATGACACCCCATACGAATTTTTTCATGGCACGGCCTCCTTTTCGGGTAAAAGATAATATTTGGTTTGCTGGATGTTCGCCGGCTATCGGGTTTTCCTTAATTTCTTCTTTTTGACAGGATTTACAGGATTAATGGGATTTTTTTCGCCTTG
>JBAVYC010001392.1:0-5587 GCA_049698595.1 Desulfobacterales bacterium
GGTGATGTAACGGGCCCGGGTACCGGCCAAGAATGCAGCCGCAGCGCCGAAATCAGCTGGATCTCCCATTGTCTTGCATGGGATAGAATCTATCATCTTCTGGTAGACTTCTTCCTCTGGCTTGTTCTCGCGTGCGGCCGTGTCCTTCACCAGCTGGTCGATTCGCGCTGTTTTATGGATTCCCGGGAGCAGGGCATTGACGGTGATGCCAAACGGTGCCAGTTCTGTTGCAATGGTTTTCAGAAAACCCGTCAGCCCTGCCCGAGCCATATTGGACAGCAACAGGGTGGCGATAGGCTCCTTAACTGAAATCGAGGTGACGGCAATAATTCGACCCCAACCTCCGGCCTTCATCGCCGGGACGACACCGTGAATCAGATTCACAGCACTCATCAGATTGAGATTTAAGGCCTTCTCGTATTCCTCCAGGGCTGTGCTGGCAAAGGTTCCCGGCGGTGGGCCACCGGCATTGGTTATCAGAATTTCCGGATTCCCCAGAGACTGTCTGACAGCCTCAAGTAGGCGGCCAACTTCTTCAGCACGGCTGACATCAGCTCCGAAACCCAAGACTTGCGCCTCGTTTTGATCGGCAATTTCTTTGGCCGCCTGTTTTATGGCGGTCTCATCGCGTGAGCAGATCGCAACCCGACATTTGTTAGCCGCCAGCTGTTCCGCGCACCCACGTCCCAGGCCCCGGCTTGCCGCAGTGACCAGGGCAATTTTTCCCTTTATGTCAAGATCCATATTACACCTCCTCAACTCTAAAGAAAATTTTTTTTTGCAACAAATGAAAGTCAACGATTTTTAAGCATTTCTATCATAAGAATATTTTTCTTGACCAATAGCCTTGGTGATTATATGAGCCATAACAAACTTGTTATGGCAATCATGTTATAACATGTCAATAGTGCGGTCTATTAACCCAGACTGAAGCCAAAACCATGCCGGTTTCCATCAGCGAATTCATTACCTGGCGGGAGGTCACTTGGGAACAGGTCAGCGCAGCCGGAACGGCTCTGATTCTCCCGGTATTGATATTCAGTTTTTTTGTTCAAAAATACCTGGTGCGAGGTCTTAGCTTCGGCGCAGTCAAGGAATAGGAATAATACGTCACGAAAAATTTCAGACGGATAGACGACGGAGGACTATAATGGCTGAATATCTTGTTGGAAGCGACGTTGGCACCGGTGGGACCAAATCGGTTGTTATCGATAAAGAAGGAAATGTGCTCGGTTCGCACTTTATTGAGTACCCACTTGAAACACCCCGTCCGGGGTGGGCTGAGCATGATCCCGAGATTTATTGGAAGGCTGTTTCAGTCACTATTCGACAATCGATCGCTCAGGCGGGGATTAATAATAAGGACATCCGGGGAGTCAGTATCAGTGCGCTGTCACCGGCATGTATTCTGGTGGATAAAAATCTCAAACCTCTTCAGAAAGCCCATATCTGGATGGATCGCAGAGCGACGGCGGAGTGCAAGTGGTTAAAAGAAAACATCGGTGAAGATCGCATATTTGATTTATCAGGAAATCCAACTGATCCCTATTACGCAGTGGCAAAATTAATGTGGGAGAAAAACAATCGTCCGGATTTGTATAAAAAGACATATAAGGTTCAGACGGCTGCCTGTTACCCGAGAATGAAACTGACCGGCAAGGCGGTGATTGACTATTCCAATGCCAGCCTGATGGGCATTTGTTTCGATATCCGCAAAAAGAAATGGGATGAAAAGTTAGCCGATGAAATCGGAATTGATCTCGAAAAACTGCCGGATGTTTATCCCTGTCCGGAAGTGATTGGTGAAGTAACCAGCCAAGCCGCTAAAGAAACAGGCCTTGCCCCCGGAACACCGGTCGTTGCCGGCACCGTCGATGCAAATGCTGCCTGGTTGGCCATGGGTATGGTTGAAAACGGTGACAACTCTGTCGTCATGGGAACTGCCGGGGTACTTGGGGTATGCCACGAAAAGCCGGAATTTACAAAAAACATGATAACCATCGTTCACACGGCCAACTGTGATAAGACATACACAACCCTGATGGCTCTGGTGTCATGCGGTGCGCTCATTCGCTATTTCCGCGACAATTTAGGTCAGCTTGAGATGGATACGGCAGCAAAAATCGGCATCAGCGAATATGACGTTTTGAATCTCGAAGCCGAAAAAGCCCCACCCGGATCCGATGGCCTGATTGTGTTGCCTTATTTCATGGGCGAAAGAACGCCGATCTGGGACCCTTTGGCCCGCGGCGTTCTCTTTGGTCTCTCCCTGGCACACACCCGGGGTCATATCATCAGAGCGCTGATGGAAGGTGCCGGGTACGGTATGCTTCACAACCTCGAAATGATTCGGAAAAGCGGACTGTTTATCAAACCGGTTTTGACCATGGGCGAGGGGGGCGCCCACAGCCGACTGTGGCGTCAAATTATTAGTGACATTTTGAATATTAAAGGTGCCTATATGGCCGAGTGCCCGGGGGCACCGCTGGGCAACGCCATCAATGCCGGTGTCGGTGTCGGTGTCTACCAAAATTACGATGTGGCCAGGGAGTGGATAAAATTTAGCGACCGCATTGAACCGAACCAAGATTTAAATGAAAAATACATGAAATTGTACAAGATTTATCTCAATCTCTATCCTGCGCTCAAAGATAGTTTTCAGGATTTGGCTTTGGCAACAGGCTATATATAGATCAATATTTATAACCTGGAGGGAAAGGCGATGAAAAGTGCCTATAACAAAGTCGATGCAGAAAAAATAATCAAAAAATATTCTAATATCTCCCAGGAATTGGCCCTACGACTTTACACTTCAAAGCTGCTTGGTTCAAATCCCAATCTGGTCCTGCATGGCGGTGGCAATACCTCGATTAAATTGAAACAAAAAAATATCCTGGGAGAAGAGCAGGACGTTCTTTTCGTCAAGGCCAGCGGTGCCGATTTAGCAAACATGACGCCGGAAGGATTCGTAGCGCTGGATCTATCATTTCTGAGAAAGCTACACACGCTTGATAGCCTGGAAGATGAGGAAATGGAATCTCAGCTGGAGATTCACAAACTCCTTAAGTCGCATTTGAATCCCTCGGTTGAAGCTTTGCTGCATGCCTTTTTGCCGCCCAAGTACATTGACCACACCCATGCTGACAGCATGCTGATTTTAACCAACCAAACAGAGGGCACCGGTCTGGTCAAAAAGGCGCTGGGCCCCAGGGTTGCGGTCCTGCCCTACACCATGTCCGGCTTGCCGTTGGCCAAAGCTGTGGCCGCCCAATACGCGAAACAGCCGGATTTGGAAGCTATCGTCATCATCAACCACGGTATTTTTACTTTCGGAGAAGATGCCCTAACCTCTTATGAGCGTATGATTGCGTATGTGGATCGGGCTGAAAAATACGTAACTCAAAGAATCAAGGACACACCTCTGATCACACCCCGCACCGATTTCAGCCTTGCAAAAGATGCGAAGTCTTTGGCCGCCCACCTATCACAGGTTCTTCGGGGTTCTTGTGCACACAAGGGATCAGATGGCAATTTGCGGCGCTTAATTGTCGAATATCGGAGCACGCCGGAACTACTGGATGTTGCCCTTTCTCAGCAAGCACCAGCCTTATGTGATTCCGGTGTTCTCACGCCAGATCATGTGACCCGCACCAAAAACAAGATTGCTTACCTCGATTATGTGCCCGAATCCGACGACAGTTTAAAGCAAAAGGTAAGCCAAATTATCGAGGACTATGTTAAGAATTATCGCCATTACTTTCAGGAGCAGGTTAAAACCAAGGGCCTTGACCGCAAAGAGCTGGATCCTTTTCCTCGGGTTTTACTTGCAGCTGGATTGGGGCTGTTCACCCTGGGCTTTTCTCGCAAAGAAGCCAAAGTGGCCGCCGATATTGCCGAGCATACGATCTTTGCCAAAGTTAGGGCTGAAGTGCTTGGGAACTATGCTCCAATCACCGATTCGCATGTGTTCGACATGGAATATTGGCGTCTTCAGCAACGGAAAACGGGTCCCGTCTCACCGGCCCCACTGCAAGGTCAAGTTGCGCTCATAACGGGTGCCGGCGGTGCGATCGGATTCGGCATTGCAGATCGCCTGTTAGCGGCGGGTGCGGCGGTCGTTCTTTCCGATATTGACGAATCCCGCACCCAAAAGGCGCGGTCCATACTCAAAGAGCGAAACGAAAATGCTGAAATTGAGATCATCTCCTTTGATGTGACGGATTATCAATCGGTGGCGGCGGCTTTTGATGAAACCAGCCGACGGCTTGGAGGCGTTGATATCGTAATTCCCAACGCCGGGATCGCGCATGTTGCCAAGATAGAGGATCTGGATCCTCTCAAAATGGACCAGGTGATCGCCGTAAATCTCAAAGGAACGTTCAACACCATCAAGGCGTCTATTCCTGTATTTAAACGCCAGGGCACCGGCGGCCACATTATTGTCATCAGTTCAAAAAATGTATTCGATCCGGGGGCCGCCTTTGGGGCTTATAGTGCGGCCAAAGCAGGCGCCCACCAGATTTCAAAAATCGCTGCCCTGGAGCTTGCCGAGATGGGAGTCCGGGTTAATATGGTCAATCCTGATGCTGTCTTTGGAGATGAGGAAATTTCGTCCAAGCTCTGGGATCTGGTCGGCCCCGATCGAATGAAGTCCCGCGGGCTGGATTATGAGGGATTAAAAGAATATTATCGAAATCGCAATCTCCTCAAGACACAAGTTATGTCAGAACATGTGGGAAACGTTGTCGTATTTTTTGCAGCTGACCTAACACCAACTACCGGGACTTCATTCCCGGTGGATGGCGGGATACCCGCAGCCTTCCCAAGATGATATCAAAAACAATCTTCAAAAAGTTCATTCGCTATTGCGATGTCCGATCTGTGTGTGACTTTGATGTTGGAATGATCGCCGGGGACGATCATAATATCGTGGGAAGTCATATGGGCCACAATTTCGCTGTCATCGGTCGGCACAAAATACTTTTCCCGGACGGCCTTTTGCATGGCCTGTTTCAAAACTTCACGGTTATAGCCCTGGGGGGTTTGGGCGATCCATGTTTTTGCTCTGGGCAATGTCCCGGAGATCCTCAGGGACTGATTGGCGGTTAACTTTACGGTTGCGGTCGGATTGACGGCCGTCATCGCCGCACCTGTTTTCTTTGCACAAGAAATTAATTCTCTGATCAGATCGGGTTTGACTAAAGGTCTGGCGCCATCATGGGTAATCAAGATATCACCGCGAGATGCGTTGAGCGCATTTAATAGGGATTCTATGCGATGTTTTCCGCCGATAACAACTTTTACGATACCCAACGCACCGGTCAGTTCCGCATACGTTTCCGTGTCTGACTCTCTGGCAGCTACGATGATTTCGTCAATTTCACCGCAGGCCAGAAATCTTTCCAAGGTTCTGATTATCAGCGGTTTTCCCTGAACCGGTTCGAGCATTTTGTTTTTTCCATAGCGTGTCGAAGAGCCGGCAGCGGTTATCAAAGCAGATATCATGATCTCACCAATTGTTTTGCCCAACCAGGGTTTTGGCATATTCTTCAGCCCATTTTTCTGACTCAAGGATTGCCGCAAGATC
>JBAVYC010001393.1:0-1506 GCA_049698595.1 Desulfobacterales bacterium
ATATAAGGTGGGCAAAGGAAACGACAGGAAGGCGGGAAAAGGGGAAGTTGGAGGTTGGAAAGCGGAAAAGGTGAAAGGTGAGAAGTGAGGAAGGAGAATGACGGACGAGGGAAGAGGGACGAAGGACGAAAAGAAGTTGAGAAGAGTAGAAGCTGAGAAGGTTAGAAGAAAAGAGGGCAGAGAGGTTTGAGGTTAAAGGTTAAAGGAGAAGAGGTTGAATGGATAATTGGTTGATTGGGTTGATTGGGGTGACGAGGGGGGAAGTTGTGAAGGTGAAGGATAAAGGAAAAAGGTGAAAGGTGATAAGTGAAAGGTGAAAGGCAAATGGGCTGAAAGCTGGAAAGTTAAAAGAAAAGGCTGGTGGTAAAAAGGTAAACGGCGCAAGGCGCATGGGGAAAGTAAAATGTGAGCTATTCGTCGTACTCTTTCAAAATTCGGTGGTAAAAAACTTCGTTGATCCACATACCCGCTTCTATCAGGCGATCCATTTCAGGACGCAAAGAGGGAATGAAACCTCTTTCTTTCGCCTCAATTAGTACACCAACCGTCCCGGTGACCGACAGACCTCTATCACGAGAAACAAGCCTTCCTTGTCGATCATCGAGTATAACCAGATCGGCACCTGAATCGATAACAAGAGCAATCGCCTCCCTTTCACCTCGGCCGAGATCAATTGGAAGTTCTGCCAGGATTTTCTCAGAGACCTGCTTGAGTTGTAGCGTTCCTTTTTTCAGCAATGCTTGAACCTGGTCATTTTCTTCACCGGGTTTGTTACCTATCTCATCCGCAACCGCTTTTGGAATCATTAGTTGTCTATAAAGACGGATTAGCGTATCAAGCCTATGAATTTTAGCTAATAATATCAAAGGGCTGGTATTGCAGACGATTTTCAAGTAGCTTTCTCCGCTCTATCTTTTGATTCAAGAATCTCACGATCTAATTCTTCCAGTGAGTAGTTGAATACTGATATGCGGTATCGGCTTAAGTTTTCCAAAAATGAAACACGCTCCAAACCTGAAAGCTCGGCCGCCCTTCCCGAGGAAATGTGTCCTATCTCGTAAAGCTTTGCAGCCACAAGGAATCTGATTTCTTGTTCAAACTTTTCAGGGCTTGTTCCCAACGATTTCGGCAGGTCATCCGGATATGGTATATTTAGGGTCCTGGTGCCCATTTGTTATGCCTCCAAATGATTGTTTAACTGGGTATGGCATTAATTGATAATTGCCAAATCTTTTAGGTTTGAATGTTACAATAATAGAGAATAAAAGTACAGACAATAATCAGTAACAGAAAAAAAATATTTAACGTTGTTGACATTCGTGAACTAAATTGCCATTTGTGTCTAAAAAAAATATTTAAAAAAGGTTTGAGGAAATAAAATGCCACGGAAAAAAGTAATGGGTCAAGTCTTTGGAATTGACAAATTAGATGGTGGAGAGGAATGTAGGACATCCATAAATAAGTAATTCCCACAGTTAATTTAAAAGTATAGGAATTTCCATTTTG
>JBAVYC010001394.1:0-4825 GCA_049698595.1 Desulfobacterales bacterium
GTGCTAAATGGCCCTAAGAAAATTTTTTCATATAAGCAAAAAAAGCTTAAATATATTTTGCGGAGAAACTGAAAATCCCTTAATCATATCAAGTTGCCAAGAGAGATGGAGTCGACAGTTTTATAAAAGGGATCAGAATTGTTTCAGCAGACCGGTTTCTTGGTGGTTTGATATAGCGGGCAGCATAAATGTTTCAGATAAATGGGGTCAAATCAAATGGAATTCAGAAGGGGCTGCATCTCAGAAAACTCAAGGCCGGCTATGGTACCAGCCATCCCGCATTCAGTCCGGTTTCATCCCAATCGAAGCGGGCTCTGCGGTTTCCCAACACGCTCAAAATCAACCAATCCATAGAATTGATGGGACAGGTAATAGCAGCAAAATTTCGACGGCCTTTTTCAGTATCTATTAGGGCCGGAACCTTGCGGCGCAAAAAATCGGGCAAACCGGATGATGGGCGGTCAACGGGGGAGCCGGGCGGCTCAACGGCGCAGTAATTGAGACGGCTGGTTGCTTTGGCAGCCGCCCACTGCTCGTCGGCAAATTGATCATCTGTATGTAAAGTTGCCTGCCCGGATATTCGCAACTGAACTTTTTTTTGGGGATGATAAAACAGCCAGCTGACTTTGGCAGAACTGGATATTTCCTTAACCTTTTCGGCGCGGGCATCCGAGTGGCAAACCAGCACTCGGTCGGGCAGTAGAAATTCTCTGAGGATCACGCAACGCAAACTCGCACCCGCTTTTGCGGTTGTTCCCAGGACCGGCCAATGAAAAGGATCATTGAAATGGTCAGCGCCCCGGCTGAGCATTTTCCAACTCTCGTTCAATACCCCGTCGAGGGTATTCCATTTTCCATCTCTTTTTCTCATGCGGCTCCTGCTTCAGGTGCCTTTTTTACCTCACAAAGCAGCGATTTGAAGGCTGGAAAACCCGAGATCGGATCCCTGTAATCGGGGTCGATCAAGGTGTTGACATCCGCTTCCGGCCGCCCGTGGTACATGTTGACAACACCCGGCGGGACCGTTTCGGTCAGATTGGCCCGCACCCGAACAGCCCCCCGGCTTGTCGACAACAGGACCCAATCCCCCTGGCTCAAACCACGTTGCCGGGCGTCGGCCGGGTTCACATCCGTCATGGGATCCGGCTGGAAGCGTCGTAGTTGGGGAACCCGATACGCCCGGGAATGAATAAAAAAGGGCAGTCTGGCGCCGGTAGTCAATATCAGTGGGAAATTTTGCGCCGCTTCAGGAGTGGATATCGGGCTCAGCATGGGTTCGCGGTAAACGGGCAGCGAATCCAGGCCGTGGTCGGCCAGGACGCAGGAAGTAAATTCCATTTTACCGGAAGGCGTTTTAAAGCCATTTTTTTCATATTTGCGGTAAGACGGAATTGAGACGTCGTCGACGACAAGCCCCCGGGGATATTGCTTCAAATCCGCCACCTTAAAGCCGGAAGGCTTCAAAATCCAGTCAACCGATGCTTCATACCCCCCTCGCAGCAAATCGTCGTCCGGCGCCAGGGTTTCGGCCAAATCGAAAATAATTTCAGCATCCGAGTGCGATTGCCCCAGCGGTTCGATGGCAGGACGGGTCCAAAAGATCCTTTTTTCGGGATAAAACTTCAGTTCGCTCCTCTCATAGGATGAACAGGCCGGCAGGACGACATCGGCCAGTTTGGCCGTATCGGTCATAAATAGATCCACATCCACCAAAAAATCCAGTTTTTTGAAGCTTTCCCGGGCAAAGTCCGATCCGGGCCACATCCGATGATTGAGGCCAAAAGCGAGCATGGCCCGGATAGGATAAGGCTTTTGGCTGCGGATCTGAAAGGGCACCACCATGGAATGGGCCTCGGGGATAAAACGGCACCAAACCGGATGTTTATCTTCGCCGACGCGCGGGGCCATTGCGGACCAGGGACGCGATTGCATGAACTCCCCATCTCTGGTCTTGACGCCGTTGGAAATATATAAATAGTTGGCAGGAAAAACGTGGTTGCCCCCCGGAACGTCAAAGTTGCCGGTCAATCCAACAAGGGCGGTGATGGCCCGCTGGTTCTGGAGGCCATTGGTATGGTGTACCGTCGGGCTTGCTCCGGTCATGACAGCCGCCGGTTTAGACCCGGCAAAAAGTCTGGCGGCCCGGACGATCTGATCGGCCGGGACGCCGGTAATCTTCTCGGCCGCATCGGGCGCAAAACCGCGCGCCAGGTTTCGATATTCATCGAAGCCCGAAGTCCAGCGGTTGACGAAATCGCGGTCGAAAATGCCTTCCGTGATGATCACGTGGGCCAGAGCCAGAGCCAGGGCTCCCGAAGTCCCGGGCCGTAACCGGAGGTGAATGTCGGCGTGACGGGTCAAAGGGGTGACCAGCGGTCCAACTTCTATGATTTTAAGACCTTTTTTGCGGGCCGCCAACAATCCCTTTGAACGCGGCGGGTTCGAATGAAATAGGTTGCGGCTCCAGACAAGGAGGCATTTGGCGCGGCCCACTTCGGGGGAGGTTTCTTCCCCGTAGTTCAGAATGGAGGCCAGTTTGGCGGCCGTATAACAGGTGCTCGATTCGGAAGCATAATTGGGTGAACCGAAACTGTGGGCCAGGCGCTTTAAAAACGGCCGCATCCATTTGGGATAGCCGGCATAGAAAATTACGGACTCGGGGCCGCATTCGGCCTTTATTTCATTAAGCCGGTTGGCAACAAGCCCGAGGGCATCTTCCCAGGACGCAGGTTCGAACCGGCCTTCCCCTCGATCTCCGGTTCTGATAAGGGGGGTCGTCAGCCGGTCGGGATGATAGACATATTGAAGTCCGGCAGCCCCTTTGGCGCATAACGTCCCCGCGTTGTGGGTCTCCATGCTGCCCTTCACTTTGATTATTCGTCCGTTGCTGACATAGGCATCCACTCCACAGTGGGATCCGGGATTGCATATCGAGCAAATGGTCGGCCGGATCTCGGTGTCGGTGGCCATTTCATCTCGCGCGGGGACTGCTGTTTGTTCATATCGATCATTCATAATTATCCTATTCTGTGTTTAGATCCGTATAGCAACTCTGTCAAGAAAGAATCCCTGGAGAAGGGGGAGGTTAACCGCAGTGTGCGGGTTAAGATCACCAATTTAATGGGTGGGTATAGAGGACTTTGAGTTAAATTTTTAACGCGCTCGCCAGTTGACGGTTTACCGAGGCCCAGTTCCGGCGGATTTCGGATTCGAATTTACAGATGCATTGAAGCAGGCACCGCTTTCAACCGAAATACTTTTGCTTTTAATTTTTCCTGAAAAATTCGCCTCCTTGGTGATCTCAACTTTCCCTTTAGCCTTAATCTCCCCTTTCATGTACCCCCTGATTCTTACGTTCTGGGCCTGGACCTGACCCTCTATTCGGCCACTGGGACCTAAAAAAAAGTTATAATTCGATATTTCTACATTACCCTTGATGGTGCCGTTTATGATCAAGTGCTCTTCAGCTTTTATGTCTCCAACGATTGAGGTGGAGTTGCTGATCGATGTTTTTTCCTCGTGAATAATGCCATCATCCATAGCGCTGTTCCTCCCTTCATTTCAAGATTGGCATTCATGGTCGGGCCATCCGGATTAACCCTGATGTTGTTTGCCCCCCGGCTTTTACAACCTTAGAACGTTAGGGTTAATACGAAAAATTGATGAAGGTGTCAAAAGGATTGTCCGCCTCGGGCATGAGTTTACCCCCAGTGTTGCAATGTCAGGGTTTAACTGAATAGGTTATGGCTCTTTTCAACATATGAATAATTTCTTGTAAAGGAAACCGATAGCATGAGAAATGATGTGAATTTTTTCTTCTATTGGCGAGTAGTAATTTATTCCCTTTATATCTTTCATTTAATCAACGTCTTTTGTTTATTTTCTTCAGTGGCACTATTTATCCTTTTTTCTCGAATCTCTCTTTTCCAGCAACCGCCGCAGATCGGCAATGTGCCTTGCCGGATAAACTTTATTGGGACACACACGGCTGCAGTTCACGGCTCTTTCGCACATGCGCTCACCGCGCTTACTTCCCGCCAAAGCCAGAAGATCTGCTGATTTTTGCGGAGATTTCTTCAACTCGTTATTGACAGCGGCAAGCACGGCGGGGCCTAAAAACGTATTGCGCCTATGGGCGACCGGGCAGGCCGAGATGCAGGCACCGCATTCGATGCAGTTTTCAAAGCGCGTAAAATGGTTGATACCTGCAGGGCGGCGCTTGGATTCTATTTTTTCAGATCGCCTTAAATAATGCCACTCTTCCGAATATTCTTCGTAGAACCGATGCATGTCGACCACCAGATCCCCGATCGGTTTGAAACCTTCAAGGGGCGACAGGGTGATCGTATCTTCTTGCAGGTCTGAAATTTTAGTGATGCAGGTTAAGCGTTCCTGACCGTTGATTTTGCAGGCACAGGTCCCGCAGGATGAGTGATGGCAGGAATGCCGGTACATCAGGGTATTGTCCCGTTCGAGACGAATTTTTTCAAGGGCGTCCAGGACGCTCATGTGCGGCTCGATTTGAAGGGCAAAATCCTGGTATCGGGGGGGATCGATCCGGTTCGGTTTGTATCGCAGGATTCGGAATGTAACGGTTTGGGCTGTCAATTGAATGGATTCCATTTTTACTTTTTTGTTTAGACCCCGGTGAAATAAGTGCAAAAGAGATTTCAAAGGGCAGGCAGGATTTACCCGCCTTCGCTAAAATAGCTTCGACGAGGCAGGCAAGACTTTTAGGATTCGTGTCTTCATTTGGATATAAGTCCGTTTCAATAAATGGGTATGGCGGGTTTCCAGATTTTGATCAGTATTGTGAACGCTATCC
>JBAVYC010001395.1:0-1754 GCA_049698595.1 Desulfobacterales bacterium
GAAAAAGCAGTGTGGCCGCCTATCTTTCTGTGGCATTGGCCAATAAAGGATTTCGGGTCGGTCTCATGGATGTTGATCTGCCTGGCCCGAGCCTGCTGGATAACGAGGCGCTGTTAATTACCCAGGAATTCAACAAAATGGTAGTTGAAATTGTGGGACTGACGGATTCCGGAGCCTCTTCTGCGGGCTATAATGATAGAGACGATGCTGGAATAAAAATAGGGACCGGTTGAACCTATTGGGCGCTATAAAAGTTTAAAGCGAACAAAAGGAGGTATACGATGGTTATAAACAGATCAAATTTAAAATATGTTCCGGGCACTTATGCCAAAAAAAGGCCGGATGCCGCTCAATTGGCAGGACAATATATCAGTGAGTGGTCTCAAAGACAGCTCAAAATGAAGGCCAAAAAAGCTGTGCCCTCAGAGATGTCGCCTGCAATTTGCTTTTCGCGTAAAATCGGCGCCGGGGCACTGGAGATTGCAGATCTTTTAGCTGAAAAAATCTATTATCGCGTCGTGGACCGGGAGCTGCTGGAGCATATGGCAAAAGACAAGGACTTGAGCAAAAAAACCATCGAGTTCTTTGATGAACGCTATCCAGGTAAAATGTCGGAGCTGGCTTCGATGCTTTTCGGTGAAAAATCTTTTATCATGAGCGAGTATGTAAAGAATTTAGTCAGCGCCGTATTTACATTTGCAAATATGGGTTCGAGCATATTCGTCGGTAGAGGAGCTCATCTTATCCTGCCCAGGGATCGCGTGCTGGCGGTACGCATTATCTGTTCGAATGAATACCGTATAGCGCGATTGGCCGATATATTTGATGTCGAAGAAACCGAGGCCGAAAAACTGTTGCATAAGATTGATCAGGAGCAACGCTCCTTTTTCAAAAAGGTGTTCAGTAAAAAAGATGCTTCTCCCTATGAGTTCGATTTGGTGATAAACAGTGATTTCATAACTGACCCGGATGGAGCGGCAGAAGTTATTAAATGTGCTTTCAAAGAAAAATTTTCAACGGAATTGAAAGGGGAACCATTTGTAGACACCGTTGCCGCCTAAATTTATTTGTGATGCTCTGCTCGCAATCAGATGCAATTGTTAGGGAGCTCGCTGCGCTCGCACCCTGACCTACACGATAAAGAAACTGCGTAGGTCAGGTTGCGCCGCAGGTGTTACCTGACAAACTAATGAGACAGAGGAGAAGCTGCGTCGTGAAAAGAATTTCTCGCATCCTAGTGGCTATCGACGGAAGTGCGCGATCATATGCCGCTTTGGCATATCTTGGGAAGCTGCTCTCAAAGCAGGTGGAGATTGTTCTTTTTCATATTATGGCAGAGGCCCCGGAACCCCTGAGAGACCTAAGTCCGGATCCTTCATCTGAAAAAGAGAGCTATCCGCTGGCTCTATGGAAAACCAGGCAGGAGGAATTTATCGCTGAATTTATGACCTTAGCCTGTGATATCTTATACGCTTCCGGATTTTCCAAAGACGCCGTCACGGTCAAGACCCAGGCTCTCGGGTCCGGTGTTGCCAGGGATATCTTAACCGAATCTCGGCAAGGCTATGACGTGTTGGTGGTGGGTCGCACCGGAATCAGCAAAGTCGAGGATATCTCACTGGGCGGAATCGCCGCTAAGCTGGTGGACGAGGTTGTCCATCTTCCGATCATCGTTGTCGGGGAGAAGCCTGAATCCAATAAAACGCTCATCGCGATCGATGGGTCGGCAGGGTCGATGAAGGCCGTATGCTGTG
>JBAVYC010001396.1:0-2311 GCA_049698595.1 Desulfobacterales bacterium
GGATGTGTTGAAACAGGCGGAGATCGCTGTGAAAACACCCGGCGATTTTAAAAAGACCGCTGATGCTATCCTCAAATATGCCGATGATGAAAAATGGCTTTCCGACACCAAGCTTCAACTTGAAAAAGAGAGACTCATAAAGACCTTTATACCGAATTTGTCAAGCGGGAACAGGAGTGCATCATCAGCACAACCATGAGTCGTCTGGCACACGATGTTATGGAGCAAACCGGCGACACCCCATATACCAGGAAACTTTACACAAAGGCGGAAAGGTTATGTACTTATTTTCCGGAATATATGGAGCTATCCCGTCGGATTCATGATGACCTCCAGGATGCAGACTGGATTCGTACGATTTACGAAAACGTGCTGAGCAAGTGCGATGATTACCACAAGTACAACGATCTTGTGGACGGCATATTAGTCACCCTGAAAGATGAAGAGTGGGCGCGCAAAATATATTCCGAACTGGAAAAAAAATGTGTCAAAGAGACCGACTTTGGTAAACTCGCCACGATTGTAAATGAGAAATTCGGTGACAAGGACTGGGTGCAACAATTACTTGCTTCTGCTGAAGATAAGGCCCAGGACCTTGCCGGCCATATTTTTGTGGCCGGTTCGGTGCTGACCCTCTTAGCTGACAGCGAACGGGCCAAATCCATTTACACCAGGGCCGATGCCGGCTGCAGTGATCGTGACCACTACTATAAGCTCATTACGTCCGTTTGGAGCCAGACCCATGACGCGGAACTGCTCAAGCAGATGCACCGCAGCGCGGAGGATAAACTGAATACGACCCAAGACCTCGTTTATTTAGCCGAAAGCATTTTGAATTATTTTTCCGATACAGGTTGGGCAACCCGGGTTTATAGCAAGGCTGAACAGGCGATGGATATCCAGGCTTATGGGTATGAACTGGCCAAAAGTCTTGCCGATAAGCTTGGTGATCGGAAGTGGGCCAGCCGGATACGGCGGCTATAGTGATTGATACTTTAACTATTTGATATTATTTGAAATCTATTATTTACTGCAATTTAGATTAGGCCCTTAATGGCTGAACTATTGCGGTATGAGGAGTGCGACGTTTATGTTAAACAAAAAAAAGATCGCCATTCTCGGAGCAGGGAATATGGGGGATGCGCTGGTCAGTGGTTTGATCGGTTCCGGATCATCCGCGCCTAAAAATATTATCTGCACCGATGTGAGACAAAGTAAGCTTGATGAATTCAAATTAAAATACAAAGTTCGGACCACCAGCAATAATCTCAAGGCCGTGCGTGAAGCCGACATCATCATTTATGCGGTCAAGCCCCAGATTCTGGCGATGGTTTTAATCGAAACCGGACCCAAACTGGATATGTCCAAACTGGTGATTTCCATAGCTGCCGGTGTTCCGTTGGCTGCCATGGAAACTTGTGTTCAGAAAGATTTACGGCTTATCCGGGCAATGCCCAACATTGCAGCCGCAGTGAAAGAGGCCGCGACCGCCATCGCCGCCGGTGCCCATGCCACCCAAGAGGATATTAACCTGGCCATGGAAATTTTTAGCTCCATTGGTAAATGCATTTTTCTGAAAGAGAATTATTTGATGGATGCCACGACAGGTTTAAGCGGCAGCGGGCCGGCCTATATCTTTTTAATCGTGGATGCTTTGGCGGATGCCGGGGTGAAAGTGGGGCTCTCGCGGCGGGATTCGCTGTTTCTGGCAGCGCAGACAGTGTTGGGTGCTGCAAAATTGTTGATAGAGACCCAGGAACATCCCGGCCAGCTGAAAGATAAGGTGACCTCACCCGGGGGCACGGCGATTGCAGGACTGGCGACCCTTGAAAGTGGAGGTCTGCGTACCACCCTGATCAATGCCGTTGAAGCCGCTACCAATCGGTCCAAAGAATTGGGCGCTATGATGACCAAAAACTTTTCCGAAGCCAATTCACATAAAAGTGGATAAATTTCCATGCTCCTAACCCAGTCAAGCCGGTTGGAGCAAAGTGGAAATCCCGGATCATAGTCAGCTGGAGTTGACTTTGACGTTTCCCTGCGAAAGACGCTTCCATATTTGCAAAACCGCTGAATAAATGCTAGAATTTCAGATCAGTTTGTGTCAAATATCGTTCGGGGAATGGAAAAATTAATAGATGAAAATAAAAAATCTACTGCTTATTGCCCTGGTTTTAACCGTTTTATCGATTGGGTTGTTGCATAAGGCCGCATCTTCCAAAGGAATTGAATGGCAATCTTATGCCGACGGGATGGCGCGTGGGAAATTTGAGAAAAAGAAAGTCTTTCTGCATTTTTATGCCGAATGGTG
>JBAVYC010001397.1:0-7290 GCA_049698595.1 Desulfobacterales bacterium
TCTTGTAAACGCGCCCGCTGTTGGATTCAATAATGTTGCGTATTCCCATGTTATCTTCAAGGATCCAGGAAGGCTCAATTTCTTTAATGCCGCGTTTTAGGATCGGTTGCTGAAGGCTGGCGATTACCCCGAAGGCCAGGGCTGCGCCCATCAGGCTGTCGTGATATTGGGAGCGAACGCCCATCAGAGGAATCCGGGCGGAGTTAGGGTATTTTACTTTAAGACGCCAAAGCATTTTAAGCCAGCCGAAGGGTAAAAGCCTGCCGTTGAGATCCTGTATGATCTCATTGATGTTCGGCAGAAGAACAATAAAGGCTGCCGGTTTTCCATCGACCTCTGCAATTTTTACCAACTCCTCGTCGGCCAGCATTTTTAAATCCTTGCCCAGATGTTCGAATTCCGCTTCCGTCCAGGGGATAAATCCCCAGTTTTGTGACCAGGCATCATTGAAAATGTTCCGTATAATTTCTAATTCGTTTACAAAATCTGATTTTTGCAGCCCTCGGATGTGGATTCGGTCTTTTGTCCTGGCCGTAATTCTTTTAGCCGCTGCAGTCACCTTAGAATCGGTATTTATTATATAAGCCAGTAAGTCTTTTTCCTTCTGATACCCATCTTCCTCGATTCGATCGGCATAATAGGCTCGAGCATGACCCATCATCAATGACGGTGGTGTGTCAAATCCGTCCACTAACAATCCCAGTTCCTGGTTGATAGACAGATTGAATGGACCGGAGATTCGTTGCATCCCCTGGTTGTGCAGCCAACTTTCCGCAGTACCCAGCAGTGTACGGAACGTCAGGCTATTGTCCTCTGCCTCCAGCATTCCGAAAAAACCGGTAGCATCCTGGTAACGATCAATATGAAGCCGGTCGATTTGGGCACTGATCCGTCCCACCGGTTTACCGGCCCGATAGGTTATCCAGGAGCAGAATTTTGCATGTTCGAAATACGGGTTTTTCGGTGAAAGCTGCATGCGCCGCTCCAGCACCAGTGGAGGGATCCAATTGGGGTCGTCCTTGTAGAGAGACCATGGCAGGCGGATGAATTTGTTTAATTCGTTTTTCCCTTCCACTTTTACAACTTGCAACGATTCGTTTGTCTCTTTTTGGGGATTTTGCTGTGGCTTAAGCGGAGGCATGCTATTGGGTCCTGATTGGGTTTTGAAGGTGATGATAATTATCCACCAAGTTCAAACTGCGGCATGATACACAGGTTGTTCAATGAGGTCAATATCGAAAACGGACCCTTTACAGGAAACGTCAACGTTGATAATAGCTCAGTCTGATCGGAAAAGAAACTTTGATCAGGTGTTCGACGTAGATCATCGGAAAATCAATTCAATTTGCCAACGTTATAAAAAAATAACATTTTTATTATAGAAATATTAAAATATAATTAACTTTATATTGAGAAACTCTTTACAAATCATATTTTTTGTATTATAAATACTTTCCAACTACATGTAATAGAATCGGGAAATCCGGTCAAGAGGAACTGATGAAAAAACACACGGAATCGCTGATTTATGATATGGCTTTCAGGGTGCGGTTATATATCGCCTCTAAAATTTCAGAAAACAAAGTGGGAGATTTGACTGACCGTGAAAGCTTGATAATTGAGCTGATTGGGATGAAAGGCAGCATGAGCATATCTGAAATTGGAAGCTTATACCCGACGGTCAGCAACAGTACGATTTCCACGACGATTACAAAGCTCTGGAAAGACCGGAAACTGGTTGATAAAACGATACTGCCTGAAAATCAACGGGTGACAACGGTAACTTTAACCGAAAAAGGCCAAAAGATACTATCGGAAATCAGGCGCACCCAGTCCGAGGTTTTCAGTACCGTAACCGTATCCCTTGGCTTATCTCCCGATCAAGTTGAAGCTTTTCAGGACATTTTAGAACACGCCATTGGTTTTTTCGATAAAACACTCGGGCTGAAGCTTGACAAATAAACTAGGTAACCGTTAATAGTTCCAGGGTTAAGGGCAACGCAGGCATTAAAGACCCGAAGTCCTCGTTAAAATGTTTATTTCCCCCAATAATTGCCAATTTGGCTCCAAATTATGGAAATTACCTCATGAAGGCTGTAATTTTAAGTGCAGGGCAGGGTAAACGGCTGCTGCCGTTAACAGCAGATTGCCCCAAGTGCATTCTACCGGTAGGCGGCCGATCTCTGATTGAGTGGCAGATTGACGAGCTAGCAAAATGCGGAATCGACCAGATTAGAGTTGTTTTAGGTTTTCAGGCCGGGAAAGTCGAAAGAATTTTGCGTGCGCGCTATGGTTCGCATCGCGTAAAAACCATATACAACGCCGAATACGCCGTGTCGGATAACCTGGTCAGCTGCTGGTCTGCGCAAGATGAGATGCGTTCCGATTTTGTCTTGCTTAACGGTGATACCTTGTTTGAGGCGGCTGTAATGCAACTGCTGCTTGATACGCCTGATCGGCCGGTGACGGTGGCCATCAGTCACAAAAGCGAATATGATGCCGACGACATGAAGGTTGAATTGGATGGGTGCCGCCTGGTAAAGATCGGCAAGGAACTGCTTGCGGATCAAGTTGACGGGGAGTCGATCGGAATGATTCTGTTCCGAGGCCGGGGACCGCGGTTATTTCGCACTGCGCTGGAAACTGCTTTGCAGAGCTCTGCGTCACAGCGCAAATGGTATTTGTCGGTGATTGATGAGATGGCCCGGTCGATACCGGTGTGGACCTGCTCAATAAAAGGATTACAGTGGTGTGAAGTCGATTATTATGCTGATCTCAAGCAGGCCGAAAAAGTCGTAACCGCCTGTGGCGCCGGCGCAGAGGCGAGGCCGATGACCGCACCTGTCAGACAACTGAGGTGACGTTGGGGATAACTTTCCAAGCCAATTTTTTATGCTTGAGAAAAAATCTTTTAACTAAGCGATCTGATCCCTTTGTGGTGAAGAACGCTTTTTTTAAATGGCTGGAAATGATTATCGACCGTTATATAATGCGGGAAATTATCAAACCGACAGTAGCGGTATGTGCGATACTGGTCTTTATTTTTGGATGTTACATGGCAACCCGTTTCCTGGCAGACGCCCTCAGTGGCCAACTGCCGGGCATCACTGTCATCATCTTAATCCTGCTCAGGATTGCTATCGCTTTAGAGGTGCTGCTGCCCACCACTTTATATTTGTCCGTGGTCGTTGCCCTTGGGAGGCTGTATAAGGATTCCGAAATGACCGCCCTTTTTGCCTGCGGTGTCAGTCTGGGCCGGATTCTGCGGCCCGTCTTGTACACTGCCGTGGTGATTGCGGTGATTGTAGCCAGTTTATCACTTTTCATTCGACCCTGGGCCTACAATCAGTATTATCGAATAAAGGCGCATGCAGAGGCGAATTTTGATCTCACGCGCATGAATGACGGAACGTTTTACGAAACTGAGGACGGAGCGCGGGTCATTTATGCTGAAGAGGTGGACCACCAGCAGGATGAGGCCAACCGGGTCTTTATTCGAACAGAACGCGACGGTATTTTGCAGGTTATCTATGCCAGGCAGGCCAATCAATCCCTGGATCAAGCATCCGGTAAACAGATTCTGTTATTTACCGATGGCTATCTCTATGAATTTTCGCGCACCGGAAAAGAAGGACGTGTCATCCAATTCGAACAATCCGCAATGCCCCTTGAACCCAAAGAGAATCTCCGTCTAAAGTATCGCGTCAAGGCAGCCTCGACCGGGGCTCTGGCCCGGTCGGACGACAGTGAAGAAATTGCTGAATTTCAATGGCGGCTCTCTACGCCGGTGGCCACCATACTGCTGGCATTGATTGGCGTCCCTTTAAGTCGTTCATCACCCCGCCTCGGTAAATACGCTAAAATCACGACGGCCGTGGTGATTTTTGCAGTATATTACAACCTTAGCGCTTTGACCAAGAAATGGGTCGAACGGGGTATTCTCGACACCATTCCCGGAATCTGGTGGATCCAATTGCTGCTGGCAGGATTACTGCTGGTTCTTTTATGGCAGCCGGCCATGGGGTTCCGGTGGCGAGGGAAATAAAGCAGAACGGTATCTATCGGTTAGTACCACCACTCTGGTGTGAAATCAAAGCCTTTTCCTTGGGCCGGGATTCGTTACTCTTCATCCAATGAAAATTCTTGACCGCTACATCGGCATCAGCTTTTTGCGTAGCTTTGTGCTGATAATTATTATACTGGTCGCGCTGTTCAGTTTCCTGGAACTGGTGTCTCAGCTGGATGACGTCGGTAAAGGAGATTTTCGCATCCATGACGGACTGGTTTTTATTTGTCTCACAATGCCAAGGCGCATGCTCGATATGATGCCCATAAGCACGCTGCTGGGCAGCATTGTCGCGTTTGGATTACTGGCCGATCATGGTGAGCTGCTTGCCATGCAGGCCGGCGGCATGTCGATTCAACGGATCTGCTGGTCGGTGCTCGCCGCCGGAACACTGCTGATTCTGTTAACCGGCGTGCTGGCAGAAATGATTGTCCCACCACTGGATCAGCTGGCCCGCAAACGGCGCGCCCTGGCAATTTCCGGTACCGGTATTACGCTGACCAAGCAAGGATTCTGGGCCCGCCGGGGCCTTGTTTACATCCACGTCGGGAAAACTCTATACGGGGGAATGGCGGTTGATCTGGATTTATTCGAGAGGGATGAAAAGGGCCGTTTAAAGGTGTTTACCCACGCGCGCGAAGCCAACATCCAGCATAACGATCAATGGGTTCTTAAGGACATTACGCGGAAGATTTTCACCGAGCAGGGCATCGCAACGCGGCATTTGCCCAGTCTGACCTTGCACTCTTTTTTAAGCTCAGATCAGGTTGATGTGCTTGAACTTCCTGCCGACAGCCTTTCGTCCATCGACCTTTACCGGTATATCGGGGCGATGCGTGAGAGTGGACAAAATGCAGATCGCTATGCCCTGGCTCTATGGCGTAAGCTAACGGTGCCCCTGACGACAGGGGCTATGGTATTGCTTTCGCTGCCGTTCATATTCGGCTCTACTCGCATCAGCACGGCGGGTAAGCGGATCATGATAGGCTCTTTTGTAGGGATTGTTTTCTATTTTGGCGATCAATTAATCGTGCATCTGGGGCTTTTATTAAGTCTTACACCGGTTATTACGGCTATGACACCGGTGATTTTGATTTCCGGTGTTGCTCTTTGGCAATTACGGAAGATTGCTGCGTGACGTATGGTTTCAGGTGTCAGGTTCCGGCTCTCAGCCCGGCCGCCGGGAAAAAAACGACTGATCTAATCGAAAAAGAAACTTTTAGGATCGGTTACGAAACCGACCGTTGTTGGGTTTCGCATTTGGTAATAACATCGGCAACATGTAGGTTGGGTTGAGTGCAACGAAACCCAACAAAACCTGGGGTAGGCTCAACCCAACCTACAAAATGCAAAGCGGCCCAGGACAGAATCAATGCGGTCCTCTGAACGGTTGTAATGTTTTATCGCTGGGTTTTTAATGGCTGCTCGCATTCCGCAACAAATTGATTTTTATCCGGCGAATAGATACGCACCTGAAACCTGACGCTCCAGTCGTCGCCGGCAGGCGATATATGGTAGAGGCAATAGCGGGCGCGGCGCTCCGGATCGCGGTCCAGGGCCGTGATCGATGCAGCGCCCATAGCCGCGACACTGCCGGATGGCGTCTTGAGATAACTTTGGTGCGCACGATGCGCATGGCCGTGCAAGATCAGCTCGGCTCCGATGTGGGCCAGAAGCGACTGCAGAGCGGGCGCATCGGTTAGGCGTTTGCGCCAGCTGACCGTGCCGGAGGCAGGCGGATGGTGTATCAGCAAGACTCTGAAATATTTTTGGCGGGCGGTTTGAGACAGAATATTCTCGAGGCGATGTAATTGTATGGCACCGATGCTGCCCACAGCCAGATGCGGCGCCCTGGGTTGCGCTGTGCACACGCCAATTATGGCAACACGGCCCCGGATACGCAAGCAGGGAAAGATGCGGTCCATATTTTCGACGTTTTGGTCATCATCCCGCGGGGTATCAGAAAGCATATACTCGGTCCAGTGGGCCATGGTTTGATGCCAGTCGGTATGGACGTATGTGTCGTGGTTGCCGGGAATGACGGTAACCTGTGACGGGGAGCCTAATGACTGCAGCCACTGCCTGGCTTTTTTAAATTCGGCGGGCAGGCTTAGGTGGGTCAGATCGCCGGTGACGGCGATGTGAGCGGGTTTGGTCTTTGCAAGATCTGCGTGCAGAGCTGACAGAACGCCCTCTGCGTGGCCGGCTCCGCGGTGCAGTTTCCATCTTAAATACCCGAACAGTCGTTTGCCCAGTAAGTCTCGAGTCGTGATAGCATCCATACACGAAATGTGCGGGTCGGAAAGATGGGCCAGGGTTATGGTTGACGCTGATAATGGGCTGTCATCTATTTGGGACAGAGAATCGGCGTTATGGTGGTTATCAAAATTTACAGAGACCATTTGCGATTAATATAGTAAATGGGACCATATTGCAACTGACCCCTGAAACCTTTCCCTCAAAACAAGGAATAAAAATAGGATAAAAGTTAAGCCCCCCGTGATGATTATTTTCACCACGTCAGTAGGATACTTATTATGACGTTATACGTCCGCTTTATTAATGACAGCCCGGTAAAAATCTGGGGATTAACATCCCGTCAGCGCATATTGCGAGTGTTAAGGAGTGCCGGCGTGACCGACATCGTGGATGATTTGACCGGTTTACCGGATAA
Organism: Desulfobacterales bacterium; assembly: GCA_049698595.1. GTDB lineage: Bacteria > Desulfobacterota > Desulfobacteria > Desulfobacterales > JAFDCJ01 > JAFDCJ01. Next base: position 6,741 of record JBAVYC010001397.1, read on the forward strand.
CGGTCCGGTTCTGCTGTTAAGGGGTGATTACCTGTTTGATGACCGCGTGATCCAATATCTGGTAAAAACTCCGGATGTTCTTTTAAGGATTTCACAAGCATCAACCTCAACAGATACAATTGTTGCCGCCCATGTTACCACAAGACAAACTCCAGAGGCGATTGATATAATAGAGGGGACCGCCACCGTGGACGCTTTGCCGGGTGTCAAGACTGAGACGCTGGAAACCCTGTCCATCTCATTCCAACAGCGGCTGCTAAAGTTTGAACCCCCTTTTGTACTGCCTATTAGGCCTGAGACCAAGCGTTTTTTGGAACGCAGGCTTTTTGACTGGTCCTACAAAGGGGTAACCGACCTGATCACCAAATGGGTTTGGCCACGCCCGGCTCAATGGGTTGTCGGCCAGTGCGTGCGCTTTGGACTGCGGCCGAATCATGTCACCATCATAGGCCTTTTGCTGGTCATATTGGCCGGGGTTTTGTTCGTCCATGGCCGTTATGGTTGGGGATTATTGGCGGGCTGGTTAATGACCTTTTTGGATACGGTGGAC
>JBAVYC010001398.1:0-1543 GCA_049698595.1 Desulfobacterales bacterium
CAGAGGACAGAGGACAGAGATCGGAGGTCAGAGGACAGAGATCAGAGGACAGAGGACAGAGGACAGAGGTCAGAGGTCAGAGGACAGAGGACAGAGGACAGAGCTACTGGGGGTCAGGTTTCAACGTCCCGGGTTGAAAAATCCAGATAGCTCGTTTCCAAGGGATCGTGTCTTCATCTGGTTATACATCCGTTCCAGTCAAAGGGTATGACGGGTATATTTTGAAATCGGAAGTGGGAATTGGAAAACTGAATTCGGCATTGAGAGGTTTGGAAGGATAAGTGATAATTGTCAGCAGTATCCAGTCGGTTGCAACCTTTGAACCTTGAACCCTGAACCTGGAACCGCTCAGTTGAGGCAAACTTTACCGAGCTGAGGAATAAACTCAACGATCCAGGAAAATTTTGCCGGTTCGTTAGATATGGGCCAACCCTGCAGAGCCCACCTATCTTGCTGAAATAGCAACGATATTTTTCAATTATATGTTTTGGAATGATTATTGCTTAAATATTTTTGAACCCAATTGATAGAAAAAAAGAGGCTAATATGGCTATCGCCAATCATCTGACCGCAAGGGACTATTTCGATCGAGTATTTACTGGAAAACAAAAAACCGGGAAAGATTTTTACTTTGCCCCGGGCAGAGCCAATGCATCCGGAACCGGGGTGTTTCACCGGATGCTGGCATCCCGTCAGATGCAGGGGTTTGGAGATGAAAAAGTTAAATTCAGCGGGTTAACGATTATGGATTATCTGGCAAATCCTCTCGGCGTGAAAGGTCGGCATCAACGTTCACCGGAATTGTTATCAGCTGAAAAAAAAGCGGATAGATCCTCCGATCGTCAGATCCTGGCTGCCACCAAATCCTCGTCCGGAAAAGAGGCGCTATCGCTTCGTCCGTCTGTCGCCATGCCTTCAGAAAAACAATCCAAATCCCATGAGCGCTACAAAATTGAAAAGAGCATTCAGAAAGCAGCCAGCAAATATGATCTATCTCCAGGATTGATTAAAGGGGTCATCAAGGCTGAATCAAATTTTCAGGTAGACGCCGTCTCGCGTGCCGGAGCTCAGGGTTTGATGCAGTTGATGCCGGCTACGGCCAAAGAACTCGGCGTCACAAAGCCATTTGATATTGAACAGAATATCGAGGGCGGCGCTCACTATCTGCGTAAGATGCTCGACAGTTTTGGCGGTGATGTCAAACTGGCCCTGGCAGCGTATAATGCGGGGCCCGGAACCGTAAGAAAATTTGCGGGCAATGTGCCCTACCGGGAAACAATCCAATACGTCAGCAAGGTTCTTCGCTTTTCTGAGCAAACCGTCTGATAAGTATAATGATTTTGAAGTGGCCTTGCAAAACAATTATCTCCCTCATATTTAGAGAGCTATAACATTTCAAGGTTTCAGGTTTCAGGAAAGACTTTTGCGGTGTCTGACACTTTCTATGAAACTTCAGGTGGTCGAACAACCAGCTTCAGAATAACGAATTTCGAAGGAATGAGGAATGGATTCGATTTTTTTGTTTTTTTAGACAGGATTTACA
>JBAVYC010001399.1:0-3611 GCA_049698595.1 Desulfobacterales bacterium
AAAACTTGCTTCTCTTGCGGGTGGATCGGATAGATTTTTCCCTCGAATCCTGAGGATAAAAGCGAATTCAGCTGATTGGTCCCCATGGCCGAAAACCGGTTCGAAGCCCCGAAGAAAACGATACTGCTGGGGTTTATGATCGGATAAAGAGGGCTTTGATGAATGGAATCCGGCATAATGTCCTTTTCACTTTTGTATCTAGTTTTTTATATTAATGAATACAATTTAAATTTCTCACCATTCTTGCGGGCCAACTTACCCTCCTCCTCTAAATACCTCAAATGCGAAATAGCTTCCCCGGTGGCAAACCATCTTTGGGCAACCGGAAACTGGTCCCAGGAGTCGGCCTTAATGTCCCAGGTCATGCGCGACGCAACCTGAAAGGCATTCAGGGGCGCCCCTTCAAGGATTGTCAATACCTCGTCTAATCGCTGGGCGTGATGCTGTTTTAGTTCTGCGATTCTGGCACCGTGGTTTCTTATGAGCCGCCGGTGACCGGGTAAGACGAGATCGACCGGCAGTCCGGCCACTTTGTCCAGACTGGCTAAATAGTGTTTCAAGGGATTTTGGGTATCCGACCAGCATTGAATGTTAGGCGTTATATCAATGAGAATATGATCGCCGGCAACCAGGATTTTTTTGCCGGGCTCGTACAGACAGATATGCCCCATGGTATGACCCGGGGTTGCGATGCATTTGAAGTGGTAGTCCCCGACATGGATAGCATCGCCTTCATCCAAAACCTTCATGTCCGGGATCCAATCCGAGCCATATTTGGCACCGGGATGCTTATCCAGGGCGGATCGCAGTTCATTCTCCGGGAAACCGTTTTTACCGGCATACGCGATCATGGCCTCAAATCCTTCCCAGGATTCCATAAGTTCTTTTTCCGGCCGGCTGAAATAAACATGACTTGAATCCGTGGCCAGTTTCGTCACCAGACCAAAATGATCGGCGTGCAGATGGGTGATAAATATATCGGATTTTTCAAGATCGATTCCGACTTTGTGCAAACCGGCCATCATTGCGTCCAGGCACTCTTGGCGATTCAAACCGGTATCGATGATCATACTCCGGTCAGCGTCCCGGATGACATAAGAGTTGAGATATTTCAACGGGCTTTCCGGTAACGGTATTTTCAACTGAAACAGGTTGGGTAATATTTCTTTGCACATGTTAGGGTGTCCAGGTCGTTAAAAATTAAGGTGGTGGTTTTCCTATCTTTTAATTTTAAAGTCTTAATTGTGAATTCTTTGCATTTTATAGAAAAACTTTTTCACCACGAAACCGCGAAATTTAGAAAACACGAAATTTGCCTTATCTTTTTTTCGTGCTTTCGTACTTTCGAGCTTTCGTGATTAATTTCTTTGATTCTGGCTTGTCCGGGTTAAGGTTAAACTTTCCAATTCAAATTGCAAAGAGCATTGCGGATAGACAATAAATAACTCGCATCCGCCTTAAACTCTAACCCTTCCAACCTATGATTTGGTCAAGCACCATCCAATAGATGAATTCCCTGCAAAAGTCAACTTTGATAAATTTCGCAATACCCGATAGCGTTAAATACCAAATATGCTATTGAAAAAAGAAGGATCGGGTTTAGTTCTGGAGGGATTTTCTAGCTACCTGGGCTTCACTGGATGCGGGGTATTTGAGGCAGAGCAATTGCAGGCATTTATGGCCCTTCACCGCCATTCCGTTGCGGCGATAGGCCCGCGCAAGTTTCAGCAAGGCAGTCGGGATTCCCGGTGACTCCGGCATTTTTTTCACCAGCAGGGTTACAATTTTTACCGCATTTTCCAGCTGCCCGGTGGCTGAAAACATAGTGCTGAGTTGAAGATAAAGTTGGGCAGAAAGTCGGGGTCGGCGCGTAAGGCCAACATATTCCTGGTAAATTTTATTGGCCTTCTCGTAGGTGTTAGCGTTGCGGCTGAGGTGAAATATCAATTTTTTAGCTGTCCCGTGAAATTCTTCAGTTTCAGGGCTCAGCTTGTCTACATTAAAAAGATGCGTCAGGGCATCGACATTCTCGGGGTCTTTGGCAAGCACCTCACCGAGCAATCGGCGCCCGCTTGGCATGTCAAGTTCGGCGATATGTTTCAATGCCCTCTCCATCAGCGGTGCGATGTCATCTTCGGGTATTTCATCAAACACATCATTTTTGAGCTTCACACAGAATTTCAGGATAAGAACACCGAAAAGAGCGCCCCCCATCAATCCGCCAATGTGGGCCACATAAGCCACATGGCGGGCGTTTCCAAAAAACAGCTGGAAAAATTCATTTCCGATCCAGATCGGCAGGAGAATGATGGCTGGGATTTTTAAGTAGTTAAAATAAAACCCTAGTGAATAAAAAATCTTGACCTTTTTTTTCCCGAACAGCACCGCAAAGGCCCCCATCAAACCGGCGATGGCTCCGGAAGCCCCTACAACCGGCATGGTGCTGTTCATATATATCAACCAGAACATACCCGCGGCGATTAGCCCGCCCCAAATATAAAGTCCAGCGTAAAGCCAGCGGCCCAATCCCATTTCCAGCATACAGCCGACAATCCATAAAAAGACCATGTTGCCGAACAGGTGACCGGCACTGCCGTGCAAAAACATGTAGGTAAAGGCCGTCAGAAACGATTTATAGGCCGGCCGGAAACCGTATTGCAATGAGATGATTTGAGATCGCTTATGGTCATATTCGGTTTTTAGAAATTTCCAGTCGGCATATTGCGGATCGGAAGGTAATATAATCTCATCATTGTTGAGTTTGTTAAGATAAGCAAAATCCCGTTCCATTTCCAGATAAAAGCGAACCAGTGTATCTTCATCGAGCTGTTGGGTGTCCAATGAATCGTCTGATTCCTGAACAGGGCCTTCGCGGTAGGCGATGTAGCGCGGCACTTCAATGTTGGCCAGACCGGATTCAAAATAATAGCGCGAGACTTCGTGATGTTTTTCGGATTCGCCGGCCTGGAAAAGAAAAAAAACCAGACAATTTAATAAAATGATACCAACCGTCACAAAGGGCGGATTGCGCCAGCTGATTTTTCCGATGAGAGGGATAATGAACATAAAATAACCTAGGTTGAGCGGTTCAGGGTTCAACGTTCCGGGTTGAAAAAACCCAGACAACTCGTATCAAAGGAATCGTGCCTTCATCTGGCTATCAACCCGTTTCACTCAATAGGGTATGACGGGTATTTTACATTTCGATTAATATTGGGAGCAGTATCCAGCAGTTGCAACCTTTGAACCCTGAACCTGGAACCGATTAGACAAGGTATATATCGGTAAGGGATTGGCGGAACTTGAGATATTTCGGTTGGAAAGTTGTAGGCGTTCACGGGTTCAAAGGTTCAAGGGTTCCATTCTCTTCCCTAGACTGCATTTGGGACGCGTATTTACGAGAAAAGCGGCAGCTTCGTCAGGCCAATTCCAGAACTTGGAGCCAAATTGGCAATTATTTGGCAAAATGAGCATTTTTGACGAGGACTGAGGACTTAGGATATTTAATGCCTTCTTTGTTCTTCCCCCCTGAACGCTGAACGCTGAACCCTGAACCCTGAACCCTGAACCCAGAACCCTGAACCCAGAACCCTGAACCCAGAACCCTGAAC
>JBAVYC010001400.1:0-2604 GCA_049698595.1 Desulfobacterales bacterium
TAATCATTCATGGTCGGGGACTTTCTTCACCTTATGAGCCCGTTCTGAAAACCAAAGTATATCAATGGCTCACCACCGCCCCCTGGCATAAGTGGGTGATAGCGTTTACCAGCGCCCGATTATGTGACGGGGGAACCGGCGCCACCTACGTTCTTCTTCGACAACAGCCATTGACAAAGCGATTTAGAAAAAAAAATTATTAATATTTTATTGACAAATACATGTTCAACTCTTAATGTTAAGCGTTTAACCAAGCCTACTTAAATATTAAATCCCCATTCGGTTTGCGTCTCTCCGATGCGGGATTTTTTAATGGTCCTACCCGGACAGAGATCATTGCTTGGTGAAATGGTTTGTTTGTTGAAAACCATGAATATATGCTGGATTATAAGTATTTTCAGATAACAAAAAAGGTAACCTGATAATGAAGAAAGATATTGCAAAAGTTAGAAATATCGGTATTAGCGCTCATATCGATTCGGGTAAAACAACCCTGACCGAGAGGATTCTTTACTATACCCAACGAATCCACACGATTCATGACGTCAAGGGCAAAGACGGCATCGGGGCCACCATGGATTCCATGGAACTTGAAAAGGAACGCGGCATTACTATCGCTTCTGCTGCAACCTATTGTGAGTGGAAAGGGCATGAGATCAACATCATCGATACCCCCGGACATGTCGATTTTACCATTGAAGTCGAACGCTCCCTGCGGGTGCTTGATGGCGCTATTTTGGTTTTGTGCGCCGTGGGCGGTGTGCAATCTCAATCTATAACGGTTGACCAACAAATGAAGCGCTACGAAGTCCCATGTGTTGCCTTTGTTAATAAATGCGACCGCAGCGGTGCCAATCCGGATCGGGTCATGGACCAACTGAAAGAGAAGTTAGGACACAACGCCATTGCCACGCAAATACCGATCGGTCTGGAAGCTGATTTCAGTGGGATCATCGACCTGATTTCCATGAAAGCGGTATATTTCGACGGTGATAAGGGCGAAAAAGTGCGCATCGAGAAAATTCCGGAAGAGCTGATCGAGGAAGCCATCGGAAAACGCGAATTGCTTTTGGATGCCGCATCCATGTTTTCCGACTCGCTGACTGAACTTATCCTGGAAGAAGCGGCTATTCCCGAAGAAACGCTAATAAGTGCAATCCGTCAAGGGGTTATTGCACGGCAGTTAACCCCCGTATTTATGGGATCGGCCTACAAGAACAAAGGGATTCAGCCCCTTTTAGACGGAGTTACTGATTTATTGCCCTGTCCTAAGGATGTCGAAAATCGGGCGTTGGACATGGAAAGAGATGAAGCAACGGTTTTGCTTACGGCTGACACGCATAAACCGACTGTCGCGCTGGCCTTTAAATTGGAAGATGGCGCCTTCGGTCAGCTTACCTATATTCGAGTCTACCAAGGTGCTATTGTCAAGGGTGACACTATTGTCAACATCCGCACCGGAAAGAAAGTCAAGGTCGGCCGGGTAATACGCATGCACGCCGATCAGATGGAAGATATTAAAAGTATCCCCGCCGGATATATCGGCGCACTTTTTGGTATCGACTGCGCGTCCGGTGACACGTTTGCAGCACCGGGTATCAGTTTGACGATGACCTCGATGTATGTCCCGGATCCCGTAATCTCTCTTGCTGTCACTCCGGTGGACCACAAATCCGAGATCAATATGTCCAAAGCGCTGTCTCGTTTTACTAAAGAAGATCCCACCTTCAAGGTTCATGTAAATGACGAAACCGGAGATACCATCATCTCGGGCATGGGGGAGCTTCATCTTGAAGTATATATTGAACGAATGCTGCGGGAGTATAGTGCCCACGTAAACCCGGGGATGCCGCGCGTGGCATATCGTGAAACCATTACCCGTAAGGCCCAATTCGACTACATTCATAAGAAGCAAACCGGAGGCGCGGGCCAATTCGCTCGTGTGGCCGGTTACATGGAACCGATCAGCGACAATGACTTCGTCTTCGAAAACCAGGTAAGGGGCGGTTCCATACCAACCCAGTTTATCTCCGCCTGTGAAAAGGGCTTCAAACAATGCCTTGCTAAAGGTCCCAAAATGGAATTTCCAGTTACCGGGATAAAAATTGTCATCGATGACGGCGCATCGCATGCAGTGGACTCTTCAGACATGGCATTTCAAGCCGCTGCCCGGGGTGCTTTCCTGCAGGCCTACGCCGGCGCCAAACCGGTTATTCATGAACCGATTATGAAAGTCTCCGTTGAATCGCCATCGCAATTTCAGGGAACCGTTATGGGTTCGTTAAATCAACGGCGGGGAATGATTGTCGGCTCACAGGAGGAAGGCGTATTGTGCACAATTGACGCTCAGGTTCCCCTGGCTGAAATGTTTGGTTATTCAACCGTTTTAAGATCCTCAACTCAGGGGCAAGCCCAGTTCACCATGGAATTTACGGCCTACAAACAGGTGCCACAGAGCATTGCCGAAGAATTGCTTAAAAAAGCGACTGCAGAAAAAAAGAATGTCGCCTAGACGGAAGGCGGTTGGCGAGATCATAAATGAGGGGTTGGTTCTAATTGTTGACTATGTAAGATCCGCCTCTCTCCAAGGTGTAGGCCCTACCC
>JBAVYC010001401.1:0-1712 GCA_049698595.1 Desulfobacterales bacterium
GTTTATAAATTTTAGATATGCCAATGAAACCTATAACCAATTGAATTATATTAGCATTTTGTATTGATAGCCGACATATACAACTCTAAAGCAAGATTAAAATTATGGATTGGGCTGGCTAATTTACAGTTTTTATCCCTGCAAAGTATTATAGATTGGCAGAATTAATATGACAATCGAAGCTTTGTGGATGTCAAATAAAAATCCACACCTTTAACGGCCTCATAGGCTCGGTGATCTGTTTTATGTCCATTTGTGATCAAAATTTATAACCATCCAGAAAAATTGGATTGTATTTTGAATCTAATTGGATCTTTATTTCCTCTGCGCTGCTATTTAGCGTCGCGACATTTTCCATTACTTTGGATAAGCAACTGGATATCAAGCAGTTAGATCTCACCGTCCTCCATCGAAATCCAATTGTTGATCGATTGAAAGTCGTTTTAGCTTGGTAGATATAGGGTTTTCCCAATTAAAACTTTCAATCTCGATAAACGAGCGAGGCCTGCGATCAAACGCCAAAACAAGACGGTAACCATCTGTAAAGTAGGGATCTCCTGTAAGATTGTGCCGAGGTTTTAAGCGGGTAGCCGCGCCAACGCCTTTGACATATCCACCTTTTGCAAGCTGCTGGGAGTAGATCAGGTCTTCGGCAAGGGCATACCTCGCCTCGTCGATATCCGGATCTATTTTGTGGGTCACTGGTGGCCAGTTTTTAAACGTAAACCGCACCCCGATATCACGGCTGATTTGACCGATCCAAACTGGTTTTCCCTGGTAGCGTATGGGACTGAGCCATGCCCGCAGATGGTTTCGTTGATGAACTGTATGGCGGGGCTTTTGTCCGGCAAAATCCTGTTGCCTCCCATACAAAAAAAGTGGACTGACGGGCGAGTAGCGGTACCTTGAATCAAACAGAAATGATTTTATCGTTTTCCAAACCGCTTTGCCGTGTGTCTGCTCAGCGGGGAGCCAGCCTCTGCGAACGAATGCTGCTGAAATATCTTCGCGACTTCCGATTAAAACAAGATTCAACGGATCACCATTTTTAGTGCCTTTTTTATTGGTTGCGCAACAAGGCAGTTTTTCCAATGCTGTTCTCAGATCATCTTCGTCAAGATTGACAATTTCCTCTTCCGAATAGAGCTTTTCGAAATCAACTTTATGATAATCCGCCCTAATGCCGGGGATAGGAACAAAAAAGGTGAAAAATTTGGTTTTGCCATAACTGATTAAATCAATGTCGACCACCTTAATCCCCTCGTCTCGGTTGACAAAAATGAAACCGGAAACAGAGGTACCGGGGGCGATAGGATTTCTAAAATTCATCACCCTGAATTGGTCATCGATTTTATCGTTTAACGAACTCGATAAAATGCTATGGAAAGCATATGCCGATTCCAGAGGTGAGAAATAGTCCGGATCAAGGCCTGCGGACATCAGCCAATACGGACTGGAATCTGCGTTCTGGACCCTTACCCAGACGGATTGCATCCCCTGTCCAGCGAGATTGACACCAAAGAGCTGCCGGCTTTCTTCATTGCTGAGTACCGCAACCGTTACCCTGACTTCCCCACTGACCTTTGATTTTGATCTTTCCTGAAAAGGAACATCATGAATTGGGCGAGGCTTTTGATAGATCGTACATCCATAAACAGATATGATAGATAAAAATGCAACTTGTAACAAAAATAGATACCTGCGTCTCATAG
>JBAVYC010001402.1:0-2746 GCA_049698595.1 Desulfobacterales bacterium
AAACAAGTCCGTTACGCCCTGATAGTCGTTGATCTGGTTAATCGAAAACCAATAGAAGTGGTAAGGGATGAGTACGCCTATTTAGATATTGATAAAGAGGGACGATTTAAAGAACCGGCATATGAAAAAGGGGATAGTTCAGCCTTTGATATGCTCGATTTCTGTTCGTTAGAACAACAGGATAAGCGGGTCATAGATGCGCGGCATATATTTGCAAGGAAACGGTATTTCAATAAACATAGGTGGGAACCGACGGATGAAATAGTAACCGTTATTGCAGAAGCCATATTCGGCAAATTAATTTGATAGTGGTTTTACATCGTCAAAAGGGGCACATAGTTTTGATTTCATAAACAAATACACAATTAAATCAGAATGTTGTTAAGATTCGATTCAGGCACGTTATCTACAATCGGCTCATAATGTGGATTGGATAGGGGAAACCCACAATGGCCGGGAATTTTAGGTTTGTCAGTCAAACCCAAAAAATCGTGATTCAAATTTCTGTGAATTTGAAAGTGCAATCCACACACTGCGATGAACAACGCACGGTTCAGATGTTTAAACCATTTGTTGAGTTGAAAAATGGTTGAATATGAACCTCAAACCAGATAAAGAATGTGAGAAGACGTTGTGATATCGTTTTTCTATCTGAATTAATAACGAATTCATACATGGCAAGAAAGCCCAAGTTTCATGTGGATTTAAATTTTTGGACTTTCATCTACAAATCTGTATTCTGGGGAATATTGTGATATTTCATGATATCACAGTTTTAATGGGCGTGATTTTTTGCACGATATCTCAATAAATCACGACGTAGCGGTACGTTGGGCTAACAGCAGAATATTTAAAATCCGTCTGATCACATTTTCATCAATCATCACCCTGAAATTTTCGTTTATATCTAACTCAACTCTTTTAGATGGGGTATTGAACCATTTTTATGGGTTTGATGAATGCAGCATTCATTGAAAAAATTTCTCTTCTTTTCTCTTCTCGGGTTTTTTCTATTTTCATTCCCGGTTTATCTAAGTGCGTCTGAAACCGGTCACTCCAGCATTCCCACCAGTCTGGTTGGTGGTACACATTTAATTGAACAAGTCTCATCAGAACAGAATAACCACCAGACCTCTACAACTTTAAGCTTTCAATCCCGATGGGAAATCTACGAGGTATTTTTCGGAATCTTTATGATAATTATCGGTCTGGTGGCCGTGGCGCTTGCCTTATATCGATGGAAGGCAACTGATCTGTCGTTAATCTCATTTGGCATATTTTGTTTTTTTTACGGTGCACGATCAAGTGCAGTTCAGTTTCTGGTAGATGCCCCCCTTATATTTTGGGCATATTGGCGATGGTTTCTTACCTATCTCACACCTGTTCCAGTTTGGATATTTTTTGAACAATTTATCGGAAAGGGCTGGAAATCATCAATTCGAAGGATCTGGCAGATTCAGATTATTTTCGTGATTGTGGCTGTTTCGATGGGTATAATTCTGCATTCTCCCAATGCTGCAAAAGAGGCCAATAATGTTATGTCTATTGCAGGCATACTGGTGGTAGGCCTCAACTTGTTCCGACCCGGCCTTGGGATGACCAGAGAATTGCATGCGTTAAAGTGCGGCACAGCAGTCTGGGCTGTTATGGGGCTTTACGAAAATATCGCTCGATTGCTGACACCCGGCTCCAATATAGTAAATATTGAGCCTTTTGGCCAATTCGTATTTTTAGGTTGCCTTGTATATGTCGTTGCATATCGATTTTTTCAAAATGAAAGAGCTTTGCTCACCATAACCCATGAACTGGAGACCGCCCGTCAGATTCAGTCGTTTATTCTTCCACAGAAAACAGTGGGTATTAAGGGTATATACTTAGCCGCCCATTATGTGCCTATGGCATCTGTGGCTGGAGATTTTTATGATTTCATAAAAGTGGACGAAAAGCATTTGGGTATTCTGGTTGCCGATGTTTCCGGTCATGGCGTGCCAGCATCTCTTATCAGTTCTATGGTCAAAATTGCGTTTTCATCCCAACTACCGCATGCGCATAACCCGGCACAGGTCCTTTCCGGCATTAATCAAATCTTGTGCGGTAAACTGGAAAGTGATTTTGTCACCGCCAGTTATCTATTCATTGATACAGAAAAACAAATCGCTACATATGCTGGAGCAGGACATCCGCCTTTGCTATTGTGGAGGGGATCGGAACAAAAAATTTATGAATATCGGGAAAAGGGAATTATTTTAGGCCAACTTGAAGATGCCCGATATCAAAATATTGAGCTGAACCTTAAATCAGGTGATCGATTTGTTCTGTATACCGATGGCATTATCGAAGCAACCAATACTGCTGGAGACCTCTTTGGTTGGAGCCAATTCAAAGAATTTATAACATCCCATGCGAGTCTATCCGTTGGTAATTTTGCGGATGGATTAGTTCAGCATATCTCCAACTGGTCAGGAAAGCATACAGACGAAGCTTTAGATGATGATTTGACGCTTGTTGTGGCCGACTATCAAAACAGTTAAAACGATATATACGCAATCCAATGTTTGCGGGACATCTATCTGCCCTTTAAAAATCGCAGCTGAGCCCAAATTGCAGATATCCTGCTATGCTATCTGTAAAAAAATGGGACTTTCAAAAGTGTTGATACTGTAAACGTATACCCTCAAAGCAATAAATCGTGATTGTTGTGATAAAAATCATCAATCAGGCACGCAAAATCATAGGGATACTCAAA
>JBAVYC010001403.1:0-1774 GCA_049698595.1 Desulfobacterales bacterium
GTGTGTAAAAAGTATCCGGTTGTCGGTTTCATCCAGCACAATTCGGGTAAAATCTACCCATAAATATGCAAGCTGAAAGCTCGAGGCAAAAAACGGAATTTTTCCTGCTTTTTTCTTTCAGCTTTGAGCTTTCAGTCAAAATTGCAACGGACAGCACACCTGCATTAAAGAAATCATTCAGAAAAAAATCCCAAAATTAGAATTGCTGAATACTTGCCTCTTTGGTTGACGGAACCCTGTGATTTGGATATACGTCGTTATGAATGCTTTTACCTTAAAATAAAATTTCAGCTGATCGGGTAAACGTCGCGGAAATTCTACAATTAACTGAAATCATATCGTTTTAATGGCTTCGGGTTTGAGTGCGGGTCAATGCCATATGCTGCTCGAATTTAATGATATCAACTATAAGTATCCCGGCTCCACCAAGGAAGTATTTAAAAATCTGACCTGTTCCATTGCCGCTCCCGGTTTTCATGCGCTTTTCGGACCCTCGGGTGTCGGCAAAACAACTCTGGCAAAAATGATGACCGGTGATATCGGAGGATTTTCGGGAGAAATTTCAGTCCGGCAGATACACCACATCCTGTATGCATACAACCTGGAAAGGTTACCGGGTTGGACCAGTGTGCAGGAACATCTGGCAGCCACCACCCCCAATTTCAATAGAGGAAAAATTGACGAACTGGTGACCACTTTCGGTCTTGAAGCATGTATGAATTCGCGCTTTGGGCAGCTCTCCCTCGGCCAGCAGAACCGTACCAACCTGGCACGCTATCTGCTACAGGATTTTGATTTTTTAATCATGGATGAAAGTCTGGCCAACGTGGATGAGGTCACCAAAGAAAAAATTATTCTCAAGATGAAATCCATGTTTCCCCAAAGATGCTTTCTCTACATTTCGCATAACGTGGTGGAGGTGGCAAAATTTTGTAAACAGATTCTGATTCTTCGCAGCTTCCAAAAAACCCCTCAAACCGTATCGATTAAGGGTCGGGATTATTCCAACGGAACCCCCCCGACCAATAAGGACCTTGAGCACACAATGCTGGAGATCGTAAATGCTTTATAGACGCATTTATCAATTCTTTATCATTTATGTTAGCGGCATAACCATTCTATTTGTGATCAAGTATGTTCTCAAACTTTCCGACTATGTGATTCCCAGCCCCCTGGAAATCTGGCAAACCGGGCACAGTGTTTTTATCAGATACCTATTCAACGTAATTGATACGCTTTTTGTTGCGATCCTCGGTCATATTTTGTCGATTTGTCTGGCAACCATTGTCGGAATCATCGGACGTCTGACGCTTTGGATCGGGTCCTTTATTCGGGTGGCCGCATACAACATTCAAGCCTATCCCATCGTAGCCGTGGCACCGATTATCTTTATTCTTCTGGGAGACGGACTATCTTCCCGGCTATTGATCACCGCCATGATTTGCTATTTTCCCCTGCTGCTTTCATTTATCGGTATTTTATCCGAACCTGTGGCCGAGATCGAGCATTTTTATGAAGTCACCAAGAGGATGAACTGGCGTCTTCAGGTAAAAATCCGTGCGTTTGAGAACATCAATAAAATCGCCACGGTTATTGTGGGAAGCGGCACTCTGGCTATGGTGGGAACCATTGTGTCCGAATTTATCGCGGCCAATGCCGGCATCGGCCACAGCATCCGCATGGCCCTTTACCAGAGTGACCTGGCAAAAGTTTTAGTGGCTCTATTTTTGATCGGCATCTGCACCTCATTGTATCTGGTGTGCTTGGAATGGTT
>JBAVYC010001404.1:0-3254 GCA_049698595.1 Desulfobacterales bacterium
GACGACGACCTTGCCACCAAACATCAGCACTTGCAGAACCTTTTGAAGGAGATGGGGCGGGTCTTGATTGCCTTCTCCGGTGGCGTGGACAGTACCTTGTTGTTAAAAGTCGCCAGGGATGTTCTGGATGACGAGGTTCTGGCGGTGACAGCGCTTTCAGAAACCACACCGCGTCATGAACGCAAGGACGCCATAGACCTCGCCAAGGCACTGGGAGCCAAGCATTTGCAAGTGCAGACCCATGAGTTGCAGCTTCCGGAATTTGTAAAAAATCCGGAAAACAAATGTTATATTTGCAAAAAAGACCGGTTCGGTGGTTTGATGGAGATAGCCAAAAAAAAAGGATATCCTTATGTCATAGACGGCGGCAATCGGGACGATCAGCGCGATTATCGCCCCGGCATTTTGGCGATCCGGGAACTGGGTGTTCGAAGTCCACTATCTGAGGCGAAGCTATCTAAAAAAGAAATTCGTATTCTTTCCAAACGGCTAAACCTGCCCACTTGGGATAAACCGTCCTATGCCTGTTTGGCATCCCGTATACCGTATCACAGCCCCATAACCGCTGAAAAGCTCAGCCAGGTGGAAGCCGGTGAAGAATTTCTCCGGGAATTGGGCCTGTCTGGTCAGATAAGAGTCAGAAATCACAAAGAAATTGTTCGATTGGAAATTGAACCGAATGATATATCCCGATTCATGCAATTTGCGATACGCAATCGCGTGACAGAATTTTTTAAAGGGCTTGGCTTTAAGTATATAACCCTTGATTTGGAAGGCTACAACATGGGAAGCCTAAACCGGGTTATTGCAGCGGCCCAGAAAGAGAGGCACAATGGACAGCGATAATCTGAAAGCGATGTTGATGCAGGTACAAAGCGGTCAGATGGATCTGGATACTGCCCTCCATCAATTGAAAAAGCTTCCGTTTGAAGATATTGGATATGCCAGGGTGGACACCCATCGGTGTGTACGCAATGGCGTTCCCGAAGTCATATATTGCGAAGGCAAGACAATTCCTCAAATTCAAGGTATTGTTGAAAAATTATCCCAGTATCACTGCAATATCCTGGCCACCCGGGCCGGCAGGGAAGTTTTTGATGGAATCCGGCAGGTTACGGAGGACAGCGAATATCACGAGATGGCCAGAATCGTGGTGGTCAAACCCCGATCGGTGGAAAAGGTAGGTAATATTGTGGTGGCCTGTGCCGGAACTTCCGACATTCCAGTGGGTGAAGAGGCGGCTGTCACCGCCGAAGCACTCGGAAATCAGGTCAACCGCCTGTATGATGTGGGTGTTGCCGGCATTCACCGGCTGCTTGGGGTATGTGACGATCTATTCCGGGCCAATGTTGCTGTGGTTGTGGCCGGCATGGAGGGCGCATTGGCCAGTGTCGTCGGCGGATTGGTTTCCTGTCCGGTCATCGGCGTTCCCACCAGCGTCGGTTATGGTGCCAGCTTCGGTGGCATCGCCGCCCTGCTCAGCATGCTCAACAGCTGTGCTTCCGGCGTATCCGTGGTCAATATCGACAATGGCTTTGGGGCCGGCTATCAGTCCAGTCTTATCAATAAGATTGCCGTCAAAGGCGGTGCCGGGGAATTGACCTCCGACACCCGCGAAAGCGAACACGAGCTGAAACTTGCCAAAGGTTCCTGATAATATGAAAATCGCCTATTTTGACTGCTTTGCGGGTGCCAGCGGGGATATGATTCTCGGCGCCCTCATGGATGCGGGCCTGCCCCTGGACAAGTTGAAGAACGAACTGGCCAAACTCGAACTGGATCATTACGATCTGCAGGTCGAAAAAGTGGCAAAAAGAGGTCTGGGCGGCAGCCAGGCAAAGGTTTTGATAGATGATCACCATCATCACGACCATCATCGCCATCTGCATCATATCGAAGAAATCATCGGTCAAAGCAACCTCAGTGATCCTGTTAAAACAAAAAGTCTCGCCATTTTTCGAAGGCTGGCGGAAGCGGAAGCAAAAGTCCATCGCACTACCATAGACGCCATTCACTTTCATGAGGTGGGCGCCATGGACGCCATCATCGATGTCGTAGGAAGCGTGGCTGGACTCTCCGCCTTAGGGATTGAAAAAGTCTATTGCTCCCCCATGCATGTGGGAACTGGGACAGTGGAATGCGCCCACGGCACATTGCCGGTGCCTGCACCAGCTACAGCGGAATTGGTCCGGAACAAACCCATCTTTTCCACTGATGTGGAGGGCGAGCTCCTGACACCCACCGGTGCGGCCATATTAACCACCCTGGCCGATGATTTCTGCCCCATGCCGGCCATGATCCTTGAAAAAGTGGGCTACGGTGCCGGCAGATCCGATCCTTCCATCCCCAACTTATTGCGGATATCCATCGGAGAGGCCGCTGAAGAAGTCAAGGGGCTGGAAAGTGAACGCGTGGCCGTTATCGAAACCAGCATCGATGACATGAACCCGCAAATCTATGACTACGTCATGGAAAAGATGCTGAAAATGGGTGTTATGGATGTGTTTCTGATTCCCATTCAAATGAAAAAAAACCGGCCTGCGACACTGCTGACGGTTTTATGCAGCCCGGGGATGGTTGGCCAAATCGCCGATTTTCTCGTCACTGAAACCACCACCATTGGACTCCGGTGGCGAATCGACAGCCGGTTGAAAGCCGTCAGGGAAATAAAGGAAATCGAAACCCCTTATGGCGTCATAAAGTTTAAAGTGGCGAAAACCGGAAATCGCACCGTCAACGTATCTCCAGAATATGAGGATTGCAAACGCGTGGCTATGGAAAAAAACATCGCTTTAAAAGATGTCTTGGAAGCGGCCGGTTCGGTGGCGATCAAATCGATTTGAACCGATTGGCGAAACGTTAGCAACAACCCATTTAAAAAAAGGAGGGAAATGTTATGGACAAAATTCTACGAATCAACATGGGCGCAGCCGGCGGCCCTGAAATCAAAACCGAAGCTTTGGGTGAATATGCCGGTCTGGGTGGACGTGCGATGACCTCCGGGATTGTCGCCAAAGAAGTTCCGCCGCTGTGTCATCCCCTCGGCGAGGACAACAAACTGGTGATCGCCCCGGGAATGCTGAGCGGCTCTGTGGCGGCGATGTCCGGTCGAATTTCAGTCGGCTGCAAAAGCCCGCTGACCGGCGGTATCAAGGAATCAAACTCAGGCGGACAGCCATCCCAGATGCTCGGCCGGTTGGGATATGCCGCCATCGTACTGGAAGGCAAACCAAAGGAAAAAGCACTTTATAAAG
>JBAVYC010001405.1:0-10947 GCA_049698595.1 Desulfobacterales bacterium
ACATGTTGCCAGAAAATGAAGGTTTAAGGTTTCAGGTGTCGGGTGTCAGGGAAAGGAGATGTTAGATACTCTTGTGAAACTACATGAAATGACGAATGACGAATGACGATTGACGAATTGTGGATGTCGCTCTCCGGGCGTAGGCGCTACAACCCTTACGAGCCGGAGGCTTCGCTCTGCTCTTTTTAATATATAAAATAGATAGAATACAGTCCTTCGACACTTGTCCGCCGGAGGAGGATTCGATATTCAATATTCGCTTTTTGACAAAATCCGCAAAGCCGAAGTTACTCTTTCGATTAGACCGGCTGTTGTTTTGGCCGGCGGCTGGGCTGAACCCCTTAACCTAATTTTTATTTATGTTTCTTTTCGGCGCTGCTCCTCGCTGCGGATTTCCCGCCGCAACAGCTTGCCGACCTTGGACTTCGGCAGCATGTCCCTGAACTCGATATACTGGGGCACTTTGTAGGCGACCAGGGTTCGGCGGCACCATTTGATAAGCTCGTAGCCGGTGATGCCCTTGATGTCTTCTTTGAGCACCACGTATGCTTTGATGCGTTCACCGACCTTTTCATCCGGCACCCCCACCGCGCAGGAAGCGATAACGGCCGGGTGCTCCTGCAGCACGGATTCGATTTCCGAAGCCGACACCCGATAGCCTTTGTGTTTGATGGTGTCCACGGTACGGTCCACGAAGTAGAGGTTGCCGTCCTGATCCAGGGACATGATATCGGCCGTGCGGTACCAGGTTTCACCGTCCAGTTCGACAAAGGCCTCTGCGGTTTCCTCGGGTTTGTTCAGATAGGTTGAAACCATATAAGTCGAAGATACCAGCAGCTCTCCGGGATCTCCCGTTGCAACGGGCTCCAGGTCGGCGGGGTTGACAATTTTTACTTTTTTGCTGTTGACGATGCGGCCGACGCTTTTGGGCGGGTTTGCCACATTGGTCGGACACATGGCAACACCGCCGCAGGTCTCTGTGGCCCCGTATCCCTGATAAATCGGAATGCCGAATTTTTCCTGCCAGCGCTTACCGACCTCCACCGGCAGCACGTCGCCGCCGCTGAAGCAGTATTTAAGTGAGCCCAAATCATACTGATCCAGGCGGACATGCTCCAGCATCATGCGGTAGAGCGCCGGGACCCCGATCATGGTTTTGGCCCCAAAACGCTGGATCGCATCAAAATTGGCGTCCAGATTGATGCGCGGTTGAAGGATTAAGGTGCCGCCGGTTAACAGGGTCGCCAGGCTGCAGGTTTGACCCAGAATGTGAAACAGGGGGGCATTGCCCATGACGATGTTTTCCTCCGCCGGAAACAGCGGTTCGCTCATTCTGATCTGTTCGTCCGCAGAAACCAAAAAGAGATTGTGGGTAAACGGCACGCCTTTGGGGAATTTGGTGGTCCCGCCGGTATACAGGATTTCGGCGACGGCGGCGCCGGTCCTGGCGGATAGCGGCCGTTGGTGAGCATCGCTGCGGTGGCGTGACAGCAGATCTTTGAGGGTTGATGTCCGGTCATCGAGGGCAAATTTCCCCCTGGGAATGACATCGAATAAAATCCCGAAAGACCGTTTCCACCACGGCAACAGGTCGGCCACATTGGTCACGATGACTGTTTTCAGTCGGGTTTTCGATAGCACACTGGTGACATAACCGAAATTGGTGTCGGCGCAGATGATGCTTTGGGCTTCACTGTCGTTGGCAATATATTGGAGATCATGGGGTGTGTAGATCGGCGTGATCGGCACGGCCACCGCGCCCAGTTTTTGAATGCCCAGCCAGGATATGACCCACTGAATGCTGTTGGGGATATACATCATCACTTTTTGGCCGGGCTCGACGCCTATTGCGTTTAATGCGGCCGCAAATCTCTCGGCCAGATCTTTGACTCGCCGGTAGGAAAATCGATTGCCCAAATAGATCACGGCCGGGTGCTCGCTGCGCCGGCTGGCGGTGTCGGCAAAGATTGAAAATATGTCACGCTCATTCGAGGTTGTCATTGGTCCAGTCCTCATATGCCGAAGTAAGCGGATTTGACTTCAGGATTGTCCATTAATTCTGCGCCAGTGCCATCGAGGGCCAGCATGCCGTTTTCCACCACATACCCCCTGTCGATTACCGGCAACACCGGCCTCGCAAACTGTTCGCTTATAAGTACGGTAATGCCCGAATGTTCCTTTAGATTGACAACCGCTTCCATTACCACCTGTTGCATCATCGGGCTTAAGCCCAACAGGGGCTCATCTAAAAGCAGCAGTTTGGGCCGGACGACCAGCGCCATGCCGATTGCCAGCATCTGTTGTTCACCGCCGCTCATAAACCCGGCTTTGCGGGTTTTTAATTTGGACAGCGCCGGAAACATGTCGAATACGGATTCGATGGATGCTTTTACCTCTTTTCTTTTTTTCAAATAACCAGCAATTTTAAGGTTTTCCAAGACATCGCTTTCCGGAAATACCGGATGCCGCTCTCTGCAAAGGACGATTCCCTTTTTAACCCGCTCGCTCGGTTTGGTTGCGGTGATGTCTTCACCCTTAAACAGGATATTGCCGTAGACGTTGATGCGTTCACCGCCGCGGCGCATTTCTTTGATCCGCATGTCGATGATCAAGCCGGAGAGGGAATTCATAAGGGTGGTTTTTCCGGCACTGTTGGAACCGATCACACCGACCAACTCCCCTTCTCGCACGTTCAGGGACAAATCATTGATCGCCAGCGCGTTTTCAAAGAAAACCATTAGGTTGCTCACTTCTAACATTTGCTTCCTCAGCTTCTAAATAGAATTTAATTTGGAATCGCTCTGTCGTTCAATCCCTACGCAAGTTATTAGTGATTTGTTATTAGTTAATGGTCGGATAGAGGATTTCGAATTATTATTTTTCGAATAACCATCAACGAATAACCAATAACTTATAGCCTCAGGATCTAAAAATAATTTGCTCATAGCCGAATATCATTTATACTAGACTTCTGTACCTAAGTAAGCTTTTTTGACCACTTCACTTTCCATGACTTCAGCGGCTTTCCCTTCAGCGATTTTTTCGCCATAATTTAAAACCAGAACGCGATCGGCGATCCGGAAAAGTTCTTTGAGACGATGTTCGATCATTATGATGGTTTTGCCTTCCAGACGCAGTTTTTCGATGATGGGGACAATGCCGGCGACTTCCGCCAGGCTCAAACCCGAAAAAAGCTCATCCAGAATGATAAGGTCGGGCTGCAGCGCAATCGCTTTGGCCAGTTCCAGTCGCTTGAGATAACCCTGGGGCAGCACGCTGGCATTTTTATACGCCACAAACGAATCGCGCTCAAACCCGACTTCTTCAAGCAGATCGAGCGCCACTGCGTCCCGATCGCCGTATTTGCCGCCCAGCCGTTTTTTAACCCGGGGTGAATACAGTGGAATGATCATGTTCTTATAGGCCGGCAACTGGTAAAACGGTTTTACCATCTGAAACGTTCTGGCGATTCCCATTCTAACGACTTTATAGGGCGGCCAGGCGGTGATGTTTTGCCCGCGATAATGAATCTCACCTTCCGTGGGTTTGACAAATCCGGTGATCAGATTAACGGCCGTTGTTTTTCCGGAGCCATTGGGGCCGATCAATCCCAGCAACTCTCCTTCGGTCAACTCAAAACTCAAATCGGTGATGGCCTGGACGCCTCCGAAATTTTTATAGAGGCCGGATGCTTTCAGCAACACAGAATTGCTCATTATTCAACCTCCACCCATCTCTCGAACTGGTGATATTTGCTCTGAATGTAATGGAAAATGCCTTCGGGCAGCGCCACGATAAAGACAACCAGAAACAATCCGTAAAATACAATTCGCAACCCTCCGATACCCCGCAAGATTTCCGATAAAGGCACCAGAATAAAGGCGCCTAAAGTCGCGCCGGCCAGGGTTCCAGGCCCGCCGACAACGGCCGCCGCAATGGGTAAAATGGAATAATCGAGGGCAAAAACCGGCATGCCCACAAACATGTATACGTGGGTCATAAACGCACCGCTGAACGCCCCGAGGCAACTTGAAATAAAGAGGGCCTGGATTTTAAACCAGTAAATGTTGATGCCGGCATTCATGACCGAACGGTCATTGTCACTGATACCTTTTAAAACCAGTCCGTAATCCGATCCCAGCATACGTCGGAATCCAAAAAGGGCCGCCGTCAAGGCGCCCATGATTAAGTAGAGCTCTATCCATTTTGAGGGCAAGGCGGCGATGCTGCTGAGTCCCTCGGTCCCGCCAAATATTTTGGTGGCCTCAACGATGCGGACCAGCATCAGCGGAATGATGAGCGTAACCATGGAAAAATATATCCCGCGCAGCCTGAGCACCGGTAACAGAAACGCTGTGCAGACCAGTCCACCCAACACACTGGCGATTGGAATGGCGATCAACGGATGCCAGCCCAGGTAATGATTCAAGGTCCCCGAGGCATAAGCCCCCATGCCGAAAAACAGGGCCTGACCGAGGGAAATCATTCCGGCTTGGGCCAGGATGTCCCAGCTGATGGCCAAAAGGGCAAAGACAGCTACCGATAGCAAAACTTTTTGCCAATAGGTGCCCAGGATGAGCGGCAGTACCAGAAATACGGTAAGCGGAATTAATCGCGGGGCCGCCAGGTAAAGCATCTCGCGCCAGGAACTGAGAGCGAAGATATCCCCGGATCTGGCCTTAATTCCTCTGTCTATTCTCTCTTTTCGCTTCTTCATTGGTCGTTAAATAGTTGCTTAGTTGAGTAGTTTAAATGGTGATCGGAGTTTAATCGAATTTATTTTTGCCTCACGCAACGCCGCAAAGAACGCTACGAAAAACAAAGGTCAAATCTGTCTCCTTGCGTCGTTGCGTGAGACTTGACCTTTTTCCGCCTTCCGCATTCTCGCCGCGCCATAGTCCAGCCCTATCGGCCGACGGCGGGTCCGCATTCGCTAGATCCTTTCCTCAAGCTCCTTCTGTTTGCCGAATAATCCGGAAGGTTTTACAACCAGAACAATCAAAATGGCAGCCAGGCTGACGATCATGGTCCAGTGTGAGCTGATATACGTGTCGGTAAAACGTTCGGCAAAACCGATGATAAAACTGGCGACGATGACGCCGCCGGTACTGCCCAGGCCGCCGATAATGCAAACCGCCAGGGCCTTGATTAAAACCTCATATCCTTCACCGGGTGCAATACTGCCCAGGGGAATAATGATGGTTGCGGCAATCGCAGCCAGGCCGGCGCCGAAAGACACCGCCACGGTTGCGATGCGGTCCGAATCAATGCCGAGGCTGAGGGCTGTGCGTTCGTCCTGGGCAATGCCTCGGAAGGCAAGTCCGAGCGATGAGTGGTGGGTGAACACCCAGAGCGCGAGCACCAATGCGGCACCGATAATGACGATCAGGATTCGCTGCATGTCGATATAGGTTCCGGCAATTAAAAAGCTCCGATCGATGAACACCGGCAGATTATACTCAAACCCGACAAAACCAAGATATCTGAACAATTCCAGTATGGCCAGGCCGATACCGAAGGTGGCGATGACCTCGGATAAGGCCTGACCGCGCACCCGCAAAAGGACAAACCGGTACATCAGCGCCCCCAGCAGAGCTGTGAGCAGGATGGAGATGGCTGCGCTGAGAAAATACGGGAGCCCCAGTAAATTCAAGAGCATCCAGCTTGCATAAGCGGAAAAAATGTATAAGGCCCCATGTGCAAAATTGGCTACCCCGCTGATGCCGAAGGTTAAATTAAAGCCGATGGCCATCAGGGCCAGGATGGCACTGTTCACGAGTGCATATACGACGGTCCCGAGAAACATTTTAAGCTAGTTCTCCAAAAAAGATTGTGGGAGTGACTTACAGCCACGATATCAAAGGATACGGTTTTATCCTCAGTGCCGCTGCTGGAAGCAGCTCCCACGATAATCTAAACAACACGAAAACTGATTTTTACTTCAGTGACTTCAAACCCGGCGGCAGCTGGATTTTAGCCTCGGCAATTGATTCGGGAAAGACGATTTTACGTTTGCCGTCTTCGGTCCACTGGAAAACCGTGCCGACGGCCGTCTCCTGGGGGTTGGAACCGAAAATGGCCTGATGCCCTTCATCATATTTGACCCGGCCCATGACACCCGTTCGATCGGTTTTTTCCAACTCGGCGACAATGGCATCCGGATCCAGACTACCGGCGCGCTCGATGGCCTCCGCCAGAATATAGACGGATTCGTAGGCCGGCGCCGGACCGTGGCCGGCCTGAAGGGCTTTGCCGTAGTTCTGTTTGTATTTATTGTAAAATTCCATTGATTTTGGCACTTTGGGAGAACCAATGGCGCTTCCCAGTTCAAAAATGCTGTTCATTGCGCCACCGATCTTGCCGTCGAATGTCTTCCATGCGTCGGATCCCGCCAGGGGTGAGATGAATCCGGCCATGAGAGCGGGAACTTTCATTGATTTCCATTGCTTGACGAGGATTCCGCTCTGGGGCATGTCGAATATCGGCATAATGACCTGGGCGCCCTTGGCCCGTGCTTTCATCAATGCTGAAGAAAAATCGGAGGTTCCCGTGGGATAGGCCTCTTCGCCCAGAACCTCCCAGCCGGCCTTCGCAAAATACATTTTCTTGACGAACCCGGCAGTGGCCCTCGCCCAGGCGACGTCCTGATGCATGACATACACTTTGTTGAATCCGAACTCCTTGTTGATGAGTGCCATGCTGCCGGCCAGGTATTTCACCAAATGGACGGCATTAAGGCAGGTTCTGAATATGTATTTATACTTTTCCGGGTCCTCTTTGATTTTCTTTTCGGAGGTGGGGGCCATGGCGATGGTTCCCAGCATCGGCACTTTATATTTGGCAATGATGTCCATGCCGGCGATCAAGGCTTCCGAACGAAATGGGCCCACAACGATGGCCGTTGGTTTTTGCTCCAGAATTATTTTTTCAAGGCCCAGCAATGCTTCGGGCACCGGAACCCCCGGAGCGGCGTCGCGCAGATCGGTGGCCACTATCTTTAATTTCATCTTCGTGCCACCAACATTTACGCCCCCAGCGGCATTGATTTCGCTGGCAGCCATTTGAACCACTTTGTGGGCTTCTTTGCCTTCCAAAAACCCCAATGAGGTCGGTACGCCGATAACGATCGATTCGGCGGCATACGCGGCCGAACCGGTTATAAACGACGCAAACGCAAAAAATAGCACAAGACTGAAAAAGTATGATCTCCGTTTCATGATATCCTCCTTATTCGTGTGGGCTTTCCTCTATCCTTACTATCCAATACCAGATTTGAAATTACTTATAAATGTTTAAGAAGGGGTAGGCGGCCCGCCAAAGTGCACCACAGGCAGATACGGACAGCGTTGAGAATGGCCCGGATATGGGAATTTAAACTCGAAACCACCTGAATGATGTTTATTGGAGTTGGTTTATTTGGGCTCATTCCATGTGGCTATATGGGAGCTACATTAAGCCATTATCGAAGTCAAGCAAATTTTGCCGCCAATAAAAACCAGGATGATGAATGTGCTGCCGGTTCATCCGGTCCGATCATTTCGGCGCTATCATCCGCTACCCGCATCCGGGTGCAGGGCGCAGGCATGATGGGCAGTGGGTGCCATCGACAGCTTGTCTGCGGGCGGTCCGTTGGGGGTGAAATCAAAGCTTGGTCCCGGGCGCAGGATTCTTTAATGTTCATTATAATGAACAAAAATAGCAGAATTTAAAAATATGTGTTTTGTTTTGATGCTATAATATCGGCTATTAAAATAAAATTGCTTGACAAAGTATTTTTAAATGCTAAAATATCCTCCAATAATGTTCATCAATATGAACGAAAATGACAAGGCCATAAAATAGAAAAAAATAGCATTTCAGCCCCATATAAAAAAGGAGTTTGTGATTTGAAAACCAACAAAGTTATGCAAGGTCCGCGGGATGGAGAGGTTCGTTGTCAGTCGTGTTCTACCCGATTTAAACCGAATTTGGGCGCCGAGCGCGCGGAGTGTCCGGATTGCGGTGTTGAATGGCGAATCTCCTGGCCGTATCCAAAAACTGCCAGAATCAGAGGACCGGTATGGGATTCGTATCCGTTGCCCCTTAAAGAAGAAATATACCTGGGTATTTGGAATAATTAAAAAGTATAGGAATTTCCATTTTTAGGCCACGGATGAACATGGATTACCAGGATGTTAAAAGCTACAAAAAACCAAATATCTGCGGAAATCTGTGAAAATCTGTGTCCTAAGTTCTTTGCCAAAGATCCATCGGTTGATTTATACTGCTGCATCCATTCCCGCCATCGGAAATGACAGTGCCGCCGGCAGCCATCACTTCGTATAAACATTATTTTAGATGTTAAAGCACAGGACAGTGCGGCACGCAGCCGGATCCCGGCCACCGAAATACATTTCATCGATTAACACATTGTGAGCACGCCTAATTGTGCTTGGCTGATTCTGCAAGTGCATGTGGGCCTTTTTACAATGCTAAGTGCAGGACAGATTATGGCATTAAACCGAAAAATAGCCTACATCGATCTTGATAAGAAAACAGTCAAGTTAGAGCTGATTCCTGTGGAATGGCGGCGAAAATTCGTCGGCGGACGTGGGCTGGATGCCTATCTGCTTTATACGAACACCCCTGAAGGGTGTGACCCTCTGGGCCCTGACAATGTGGTTCTTATCAGTGCCGGTCTTTTGGGCGGTACCCTGGCATCGGCTTCATCCAGGACCCATATTGCGGCCAAATCACCGCTGACAAATCTATTCGGGTCGGCCAACATGGGCGGATTTTTAGCCCCCGAGATGCGCTGGGCCGGCATCGATCATTTTGTCATTCGCGGCAAGGCCGATCGGCCCATCTATATTTATGTCCATGACGGTGAGATAGAATTCAGAGATGCGGGTAGCGTCTGGGGTGCCGGGGTTTATGATACCCAGGCGATTATCCGCAAGGAACTGGGTGACGAAGAAACTCAAATCCTTTGTATCGGGCCGGCTGGTGAAAATCTGGTGCGCTTTGCCAGCGTGATGACCGGCCGTAAAGATGCGGGCGCGCGCACCGGCATGGGCGCTGTACTGGGTTCCAAAAATTTAAAAGCCATAGCCTGCCGCGGAACTATGGCAATCGAGATCCATCAGCCCGAGGAAGCCCTGGAATACAACAAGAAAGCCATTGATCAGGTTATCTCCTCCAAAGCCTCCCAGAATATGCAGCGCTGGGGCACAAACTTTATCTTCGGCATCAGCAATGCCACCGGGTTGATACGCACCCGCAATTTTCAATACAACCAGCTTCCGAACAGTGAAGACCTCGAAGCCGAAAACCTTGATAAATACGCCATCGGAATGGACGCCTGTTTTGGCTGTCAGGTCCACTGCCGGTATCGATATGTGATCAACGAAGGTGAGTACGCCGGTACCTATGGCCACGGTCCGGATAATATCAGCCAGGGTGCATTCGGCGCCGAAGTGGGGTGCCGCAGCATGGAAACGGTTCTTGTCGCCAACCACCTGGTGAACGATTACGGAATTGATACCCTGGAGATCGGCAGCATGATCGGATGGGCCATGGAGCTTTATGAGAAGGGTATCCTGACCGACAAAGATACCGGGGGGCTGAAACTGGAATGGGGCGATACGGATGCGGTCATCGAATTGATCAGACAAGTCGCTTTCCGTGAGGGACTGGGCGACATTCTGGCTGAAGGCCCTTTGGCGGCTGCCGAGCGGTTCGGTCCCGACAGCATGAAATACTTGATTCATGTCAAAGGAATGAGCAATCTGCATACCGATGAGCGTGCGATCCCGTCGTTTGCGTTGAATGTCGCTGTGTCTTCCCGGGGTTCGGATCATTTGCGCGGGAGGCCCGCCATCGATCTGTATAATTTGGAGATGGAGGTGCTGGACAGGGTCTACCGCAGCCCGGACGGCTATGACGGTCCCCTAACCAACAGCTATTCCGAATACGAAGGCAAGCCCCGCATGGTCATGTGGCAGGAACTGTGCTACATGGCGGTGGAAAGCCTGGGAATTTGTAAATACCATACGGTTTTTCTGAGTCCCAACCATCTGGCGTTTAAGGAATTTTCCAGGCTGATTCAATTGAATACCGGCATGGAATTCAGTGAGATGGACCTCTGGAACTGTGCCGACCGCTGCTACACGATTGAGCGGCTTTTTAATCTGCGTGAAGGCATGACCCGCGCGGATGATACGCTGTCTGATCGGTATTTTGATGAACCGACCCGGCTGGGTTTGCCCCTGGCGCGGGGCAAGCGTATCGACCGGGATAAATTTAACGCCATGGTGAGCGAATACTACCGGCTGCATCAATGGGATGAAGCGGGAATTCCCACAGCGGAACTCCTGAAACGACTCGATATCAGCGACTTGTGGCCATCTAAAAAGAAATCGGAAACAGATGATGGATAAGAAAATAATGGTCGTCGATCCGGAAAAATGCACGGGCTGCCGGACCTGTGAACTCGTTTGCGCGGTGAAGCACAATGGGGTCAGCGCCCCGTCTTTAGCCCGCATTCATATCGTCAAATGGGATAACGAAAGCTTTTACATCCCCATGCGCTGCCAGCACTGTGAGGATGCCCCGTGCATGGCGGTCTGCCCGAAAACGGCCATCTACCGAGACGAAGAGTTGGACAGTGTCAGGATCAACCATGATCTCTGTATCGGCTGCAAAATGTGTGTCTCGGCCTGTCCTTTCGGAGCCATGGGGTGGGATGCGAGGCGCGGCCGGGTGTTTAAATGCGACCTGTGTCACGGCGACCCTCAATGTGTGCGCTTTTGCGACACGAAGGCCGTCGACTATGTGAAAACAAGTATGGTCTGCTGTGATCGCATGCGGGAGGCCGCTGAAAATTATACTGGATTGATACGCCGACAGGCGAGATAGCGATGCTGGATGTTAGATGCTTGATACTCGATATAGGGTATAGGCATATTC
>JBAVYC010001406.1:0-1823 GCA_049698595.1 Desulfobacterales bacterium
ATGGTGAGGAAAGCGGCCCGCAGGATCGGTGGTGGGTATTTTGCCATCCTGGAAGGTGGCTATAATCACCAGGTTTTAGGCGCCAATGTGCTGGCTCTGATCAAAGGGATGTCCGAGCCATAAGCGAGTAGGAGGGAAATGGGGTCAAAGCGTGAATAGTGAATAAAACGTTGGACGGGGGTCGGGCCACGCTAAGCAATTGACATTGCAAATAAAATGGCATAAAACCGTTTCTGAAACGGTCTTAATCGACCGGTTTTCCTCTAAAACTGCCCTATTAAGCCTTGACGCTCATTTAAACTGACCCACCTATAAAAATTAACGGGTATTGAGATATTGACCGGCAAGTTGGTGCCACGAATGCGTTACTCTATATAGGCACGCGCGGAATAAAAAACCGGCAAGGCAGCAATAGGAGTGGCACTTCAAATATCGCCGAGGTGCTATGATTTTTAAAGGTGGAAGTCCGTTACAGGACGGCACCGGAACTTGACCTAAACGCCCTGGAGCTTTCTAAAAGGCCCGACATTGCAAAACACACGCCAGTCAATAAGTAATACGGTGCGAAAAGGCCGTAAAAGAAAAGGGGGTCAAGCTGTGCGATGATTTATACCAATATATCAAAGCCCGTCCCCGAATTTCCCCAGCTTTAGCGAAAAAAATCCAATAGAAGAAATTTTGATTCAGTGTGCACGATTATCCAGTTATAGTTGTTAATTGAGTAAGCTACATAATATTTTTGGCTCCAGCGAGGGCCTTCAAGCTCAAACTCATCTTGTAGAACCTGATCCAATACAAGGAGCATTTCTTTGCTTTTCGGGCTGCACCGTTTTTCAAGATGCCAAGTTTTTCCATCACTAGCCCATGGTTGATTCTCCTTTCCGGATTTTCCTACTGATACAAATCTGCTAACCGGCATCGGAACTATTGTTGATGGTTCGATAAAAATATCATCTCCGTCTTTGAATGCCTCTACCTTATATACAAGAGTTTGGGCAGATTTTGAATCCGCTAAAAAACGTCTTGCTGAAACAGTATGTTTCATATAATGCTATTATGATACACATCGTGAAAAAAATAATTTTCCCGGCCTTCACCATAATCGCCTGGTATCAAATGGATCAAATAATTGTCGAAAAAAAATAAAATTAATTGCATAATATTTGATAGTAATTCTGAAAGTCATTGTGACAGATATTTTTTAATTTCTTAAAACAATACAATAGGAGGCTCTTTAATGGCGAAAGTACTGGTAGGCTATACAAGCAGAACCGGAAATACGGAGAAAATGGCTCAATTTATCGCAGAAGGTGTCCGCTTTGCAGGGCACGAGGCGGATTTGAAAAAGATTGATGATATTAAATCTTCAAAAGATTTTGCAGGCTACGACGGTTTTATATTCGGCTGCCCGACGTATCACCGGGACATGACAGCCGGTATGAAACAGTTCCTTTTTATCGCTGAAAAGGCCAATCTATTGGGAAAAATCGGCGGGGCTTTTGGTTCCTATACCCACAGCGGGGAGTCCGGAACCATGCTGTTTGATACGATGCTCCATGTATTTAAGATGGACATGGTGGATCTTGGCCCGCTGTCGTTAAAGGAAGCTGTGCTCTCGGAACCGGACGGCACAAAGGCCTGCCAGGATTACGGAAAGGCCGTGGGACAAAAATTACCATAACTTTCTGATCTTTTTATAAGAAAATTAAAAAAAACGGGGTCGTGTCTTGATTATTGATTAAATGGCAATTCCCAGGCCTGCGTCGACACTTTTCAATGGCACTGGCTGTTACACAACATTGCTGAAAGAGAGGGGTCAGAAG
>JBAVYC010001407.1:0-2212 GCA_049698595.1 Desulfobacterales bacterium
GTCAAGGAATTTGTCTCGCAGGCCCGTGTCGCCTTCTTTTTTCTGGTGCATCTCAAAAGATTCATTCAAATCGGGCCAGCGCCCGTATAGTTCCGATTTCTGAAGGGCAGTTTGCGGCGTTTTCAAACAAACCGCTTCCAGCCGCTTGATTCGTTCCTCGATGGCAGCCCGGATATTTTTCTTAAGACCAGACATTAGGTTTTCGGGAAATCTTTTGGATATAAATAGCGTTCGGACATGTCGATACCAGTGCTCAAAAGCAATCAAATTGCCGATATAGATAATGTTGTTCATGATGATTTTTTTGGTGCTGTGATACTTGCCGGGCTGAAAAGGGACGTTGCCTCCCTGCCCTTGCCCGCCGAAAATCAGTCGGTCTTCTCTGATTTCATCTTTACGGACGATGGTGCCGGCCGCCACGGTGATGCCGAAATTCAGCCGGCACGGACCCACCAGTCCCCCTTGCCCGCCGAGAAATATGGGTCGCCGATTCAACATCACCCCCCCGGGCACATCGCCGATTAAGGATGCCGTGGCTTTGTCCTGGCTGGGTGTAAAATTGAAATGAATGTAGGAACTGCCAACCTCACTATGATTTTTGCGGCTGGTACCACCGGCCATCAAACAATCACAAAAATTAATCAGACTGCCCAGGGTGACAAAAGGAAAAAGAATCGTATGTTTCAATCCCACCGTATGGGCGACGACAGCCTGTTCTTCGAGAATGGTCGCCTCGCGTACATGGGATCCCAGGCCCAGTCTGGCTTTTTCTAAAAAAACAGCCTGCTTGAAATATCCCCCTTTAAGTTCGACATCAGGTCCGATCTGGCAATTATCCACCGTAACCGGTCCCTCATATCCCAATTTCACACCCGGTAGAATCAGCGTTTCAGCACCAAAAATTTTGCATCCGGCATAGATGACAACCCCATCGGCGGAAATACGGTCGACGTCGACCTCATCACCGATTTCAACACTGGTGGGTCGGTTGATCTTAACGCCCTTTTTAATCAGTTTCTCAAGCTTTGTCATATTACCCTTTGTAATTATTTTGAATTAAGCCTTTAAGAACGCTTGTACGACTGTTCGAAGAATAAATTTTTATATATGATAAAAGCGACTTAGGCAATTAGATTTTTGATCACGATAATATTTTTGCTTGACATCGCAGTGACACCTTGATATTTTTTCGACTGACTGGTCGGTCGAAATACATAAGACTTATGATAAAAGATTATTTATCATTTAATATCAAATATTTAAAAAACGACCAGTAATATCCAACTAAACGGAATTCGCTAATGCGCTCGAATCACCAGCCCCAAAAAGACAAAAAGAATCGAATCATCGAAGCGGCGGCCCATGTCTTTGCTCAAAAAGGTTATGCCGGTGCCTCTGTAGCCGACATTGCCGTCAAAGCTGAAATCGGCAAAGGAACCATTTATGCATACTTTGACAGCAAAGAGGATCTGTTTTTCGCCGTGTTCGAGTGGTTTATGTTGCAGACCGGTACTGCCGCCAAGGTCGGCATTTCTCATTTGGGAGAACCGGCGACCCAACGTCTGGAAGCTTTGAGTGATTCGATCATGGGCATGTGGGATGAAATCCGGGATGCATTTACGCTGACAATTGAATTTTGGGCGGCATCGTCTTCTTCACAAATGCGGCAGCGGTTTAAAGAGGCTTTTCGGCGGCTGTATGAAGAATTCAGAGCCATTGTGGCATCCTTAATCCGCGACGGTATCGAACGCGGGGAATTTCGAGCGGATGTCAATGCGGAATCCATTGCGGCTGCCCTGGTGGGAACCTGGGACGCCCTCTTTCTGCAGGCCTGGTTTGGAAAAAATTTCGACCCGCTGATAACTGCCAGAAACTTTTTAAAAGTCGTCATCAGGGGATTGTCGAATGAAGATTAATTTATTAACGAAAACATTTTGGCTCGTCTTGCTATTGGTTCTGCTTCAGGACCCTCGGGCCGAGGCCTTTGATGCGCAGTCTCTGGTCGAAAACAGCTTTAGCTATATGCGCGATAAATCCTCGGTCGCAGAAGTGGTTATGACCGTCCACCGGCCGGACTGGGAACGTAAAATGACCATCAAGGCCTGGACCCGGGGTCGCAAAGACAGCCTTTTTTATATCGAGGCGCCCCCCAAGGATCACGGCAACGGCACCCTTAAAAAAGGACGCGAGATGTGGATGTACAATCCCAAGA
>JBAVYC010001408.1:0-3996 GCA_049698595.1 Desulfobacterales bacterium
GGCCTGGTCTTTACCAAAACCGGCTTGACCCGCCGCATCGCCTATAAGATGCTGGTCATTGTGGGTGAAAAGACCAGCATGATCTATCTGGGCTGTTTTATTTTAACTGCCGCTTTGACCCACATCATGGCCCACACTGCCGTGGCCGCCACCATCTATCCGCTGTTGGTGGCCATTTATGCCATGTACGGTGAGGGCGAAAAGCAAACCAAATTCGGCAAAGGGCTGTTTATGGGAATGGCCTACGTAGCCGGCGCCGGTTCCATTGTGACCTTGCTGGGTGCGGCCCGCGGCGCCGTGGGACTCGGTTTCTACGGTGAGGTCACCGGTAAAAGTGTTGGTTTTTTTGAACTGACCTACTACATGGCGCCTATCGGTTGGCTGATGACGTTTTTGCTGTGGGGCTTTTTTATGATCGTGCTCAAGCCGGAAAAGAATACCATCCCCGGATTGCGCGAAAGAGCCAAAAGACTCAACGACGAATTGGGCGCTATTACCGCCAAAGAAGTCACTGCTGCGGTTATCGTGGGCGCCGCCATTCTCGTGCTCGGTGTTTCAGCAGTTTTAAAATCCACCATTCCGGGATTTGTCCCTCCGCACAAAACCGCCGTCTTACTGGTCTCCACCATCCTTTTTTTCATCACCGGGCTGCTCGATATCAATGATCTCGAAGAAATTCCGTGGAACATCATCCTGCTCTTTGCCGGCGCCATGAGCATCGGCTTTTGCCTGTGGCAAACCGGAGCGGCCGAATGGATGGCCATCAACTGGCTGGCACTTTTCGCCAAGGCCAACTGGTTTGTCTTTATCATGAGCATCGCTTTCTTCATTATGATGATGACCAATTTCATTATGAACGTGGCCGCCATCGCCATCACCCTGCCGGTGGCGCTGGTCACCGCACCTTATCTGGGAGTGGCCGGTGAGGTCGTTTTGTTCGCCTGCCTGGTGGTCGCCGGGATGCCCTTTTTGCTGCTGGTGGGTGCCGCCCCCAATGCGATTGCCTATGATTCCAAACAGTTCACCACCGGAGAGTTCTTTCTATATGGCATCCCGGCCAGTATCATTCTGATGATTGTTACCGGTTTTGCCGTCTACGTGCTCTGGCCCCTGATGGGCATGCCGGTGCTAACCGGCGGATAAAGAAAGCTCGCGCCAAGCCGCCACATAAAGTGGCGGCTTGATGAAGGCTCTTGGCAGGTTCCGACGGGATGGTTGTGAGCAAAGTACAAATTAGAAAGTCGATTTTAATCAAAATTTATGGCATAGCAGATTGACTATTTAAGCAAATCTATCGCTTTAAATATTAAAGAAAGAGCGAAGCGATACCAAAAATCTTCAATATTCAATCGTAAATATTCATTCCGGCTTGTCCGGCCTGGGTTCAGGGCTGAATCACAATGGCAGGATACAGCCCTTGCAACTCGCCGTCGGGGTAAGGCTGAATCGTATTAAAGGAGATGTTCTGATTTTTCTGGGCATGTCCCCTGTTTTTTTTGCCGTCAAAAAAAGCCCCGTTGGCTTCTAAAATGTGGTGAATGCGTTCGCGGAAGGCGGAGACAAAACCGGCGCCACTTCCTTCGAAAGACATATTGCCTTTTATCAGGCCGTGGTCGATCTTGGATAAGTCTTTGAGGGCGATGCTATTGGTTTCAAGCTCTTTCGGATTTGTAATCAGACCCCAGACCAGGTGGCCGGGGGGGATGGTTAATGGTTTTTTAATATCGATAATGGTGTGGGGCATGATGATACTGCCTTCACCTATGGTCAGCCGGCTATCGACCCGGCCTCGCAAAAAACTGTTGAATCCCACGAATATGTTTTGCCCCAGGTCGGCTTCGATGATTTTCGCTCCATGTGCGGTCACATTAAAGCCTTCCAGGCGCGTATTAATAATATAGCAATTTTCCTGGGCATTGGCCCCTTGGCCGAGCCAAGCATTCTGAAGATAGGCCCGCTCAGCGATCAGGACATTCTCGCTGATGTGGGTTTTGGGTTTGACCACCGCATAACGATCCAACGAGGCGCTGTCGGGAACGGGAACGGATTGTTCAATATTGACCACATCAAAAACGCGCTGAAAACCTTCTTTGCGGTCTTCCACAAAATCCATCAGAAACCCCTGGGGCAGTCTGCCGGCGACAAAATTGATGTAATAGTTCAATTTGCTGGGGGGATAGCGATACAAAAAATTAAATTCGCCGGGACTACGGACCCACACGGTTCCGGGATCGATATTAAGATGACCGATTTCGCCGGCCTGTATATAAGAGTAAGTTCCGATGACGCAATCATTCATGGTTGTCAGGTCGACGGTTGCAAAGGGTCCCAAAAAACATCCGTCGACGGGGGAGCCGTGAATATTGGCGTAATGGGTGGAAACGGTATCCCTGATAAAAAATCTTTCAGGGGTTTCAGGGTCGTGTGAAAAATTATGAACCAGGGTTTTGATCAGAAAGCTGTCTTCGATATCAATGCCTTCATCTCTGGTTATCGGGATTTCAAACTTTTGGTAGTGAAATACGTCACCGCTGTGTTTGAGTTCGTCGCCCCGGATATCACTTTTGTAAAGTATCGAATTTCTGGTGCTGATTTTTCCCAAGAAATAACTGCCGGCCAGACTGGAATGTCTGAATACAAGATCAAGGGGATGGTTGGGGGTAATGCCGTAGAAAGCATAGAACTTGACCATTTGATTCCGTCGAACGAGATCTTTGATGAATGGACTTACATCGTAATCAAGTTCACGCAGGTTGATATTAATTCGCTGAATAATCCGGTCCAACAGTTTTTCCAATTCTTTCATGATAGGCCCTTTTCGGATTTGTTCTGACAACATATTGTCGGAACTGAAGGTTTCAGGTGTCAGGTATCAGGTGCCATCCCAGCCGCTGGCCTGAAAAGCGGAGCGACACGCGGCGCAAGCGCCTGCGCTGCTCGAGCGACATCCACCATTCGTCAATCATCAATCATCATTCGTCATTCCATGTGGCTTCCTAACTTGGATGGCCATAAAAAACGCCATATTTCCAACGATTTGTAGAAATTCCGAGACGTAAATTAATCCGTCGGCGCTTCGATCTATCGACATACTTCAGTATTCACAAAAAAGTTTGTAAACCAGAATATGCTATTTTCCAGGGCGGATTAATTAGATTTCACATTCTTTCATGGTGTGGTATATCGCCGCAAACGTGTCCGTCAGACGCAGTACACCGACAATTTTCTTACCTTTGGTTACGAGCAGTGATAAATGATGACCCGAGACCAGTTGCAGAACGGCGATTTCCAGGGATGCCTCCTCCTCAATATATTCTCCCTCCGAGGGGGCCTGCATGAAATCCTCGACCTTTAATTTTAATGCTATGCTGCAAAGATCTTTCAAAGGGGTTGCCTGCAGTCGCCGGTGCTTGCGCAGGTTTTGAATGAAATTAGAGCTGAAGCCGAATTGACTGAGCTCGATAATTTCTTTCGGATCGTCATCTTTCGGTTCAAAGGCACGCAACACATCCAGCTGTCCCAATTTGCCGATGACCTGCTTATCTTTGTCCATAATCAATACACCGCGATGCTTGTATTTAGTGTGATCGAACTCTT
The DNA here is from genome assembly GCA_049698595.1 of Desulfobacterales bacterium. Classification (GTDB taxonomy): domain Bacteria; phylum Desulfobacterota; class Desulfobacteria; order Desulfobacterales; family JAFDCJ01; genus JAFDCJ01. The sequence continues at coordinate 3,598 of JBAVYC010001408.1, forward strand.
CCTGGACTTTTTCCAGAGCCACGACCGCATCAAACAGGGTTGACCCTTTCGGCACCGTTGCATACTCCGACAGCGGAACCATTAATTCCTTAACCCGATAATCGCTCACGTGAAGCCTCCAGCCAATTGTTTAAACACCTATATGGTTTTATGATTAGACTAAAGTAGTCTTAATTTAATACAATTTTAATTTCAAGTTATTTTTGAGTTTAGCGCACGATGCGTTTATTCCGATAAATTTGGCAATTGATTAAGTTCCGGCACCTATGATAAAGGTATCGCTTGGACATCTATACTTCTACTTAGTCATATTTATTTTTGCTTCCGCCCCTTTTTATAACAGGCTGTTATAGCAATATACACAAATGACATTTAAAATGGACGAGATCAGTGAGCATC
>JBAVYC010001409.1:0-1781 GCA_049698595.1 Desulfobacterales bacterium
ATCCAGGGTCCTTGTGGAGAAAAATATTACGGCTAATATGTTACCGAAATTATGAATAGGAGCACTTAGGCGGGTATCAGATGCTGTTTGACATCGACAAACTGCAGGAAATTTACAATACGGTGCACAAGAACAAGTTACGGACCTTTCTAACCGGTTTCAGTGTATCCTGGGGCATTTTTATGCTGATCCTTTTGCTGGGTTCCGGCACCGGCATTGAAAACGGCGTCAAAGCGGAATTTAAAAATATCGCCACCAACAGTATTTGGGTGCGTAGCGGACAAACCAGCAAACCCTATAAAGGATTACAACCCGGACGGCACATTCAATTCACCAATGACGATTATGAGAAAATTAAATCATCCCTCCAGGGAATTGAGCATATTACAGCCAGATTCTATCTGTGGGACAACAATCTCGTCACGTATAAAAAAGAATACGGCAATTTTAATATCGTTGCCAGCCATCCCGATGATCGCTATCTGGAAAAAACCATCCTCGCCGAGGGAAGATTGATCAATGAAATAGACATTGAGCAGTTCCGCAAAGTCGCCACGATCGGCACCCTGGCTCAGGAGCAGCTTTTCAGGAATGAATCGGCCGTCGGGAAATACATCGATGTCAACGGGGTGCCGTTTAAAGTTGTCGGGGTGCACTTCGACGAAGGGTCGGAGCAACCATTGCGGCGGCTTTATCTGCCGATTTCAACGGTCCAGAAGGTATTCGGCGGCGGCAGCCGGATTCACGCCGTGATGTTTACTGCCGGCCAGGCCGGCATTAAAGAAGGCTTGCAAATGGAACAGCAGGTCCGGGAAAGTCTGGCGGCACGGCATAATTTTGACATCGGCGATGAGAAGGCCCTCAGAATATGGAACAGTCTCAAACGTTATCAAAAATTCATGAATCTGTTCAGCAGCATTCGCGTATTTGTATGGGTAATCGGCGTTGGAACCATTATCGCGGGCATCGTCGGTGTCAGCAATATTATGCTTATTTCCGTGAAAGAAAGGACCCGCGAGCTCGGCATTCGAAAGGCGCTGGGGGCCACCCCTTCGTCGATTATCAATTTAATTTTGACGGAATCCATTTTGATTACCTCCTTCTCGGGCTACATCGGACTGGTCGCCGGCGTGGGCCTAATAGAACTGATAGCATCCCATCTGCCGACGGTCGAACTCTTTCAAAATCCCCGGGTTGATTTCAAAGCTGCGATCGGGGCTGTCATCTTGCTGGTTTTAGCCGGTCTGATCGCCGGATTTATACCGGCCAGAAAAGCCGCCAACATCTTACCGGTGGAGGCTTTGAGAAACGAATAAAAATTAACGCCAATGATTTTTGACAAAGACAACTGGCTGGAAATAGCCGCTACGCTCAGGCAGAATAAACTGCGCTCCAGTTTGACCGCATTCGGAGTGTTCTGGGGCATTTTTATGCTGATCATCATGGTGGCCGCCGGAAACGGCCTTTACAATGGTGCCATGCATGACTTTGAAAGCCTGGCCGCCAACAGCGTTTTTCTCTGGACACGGCCCACGACCCTGCCGTTTAAGGGGTTTCCCCGCGGCCGAAAATTCAACTTCGATAATGAGGATATCGCGGCGCTGCGGAGACACATTCCCGAAATCGAATACCTTGCCCCTCGCAATCAGCTGGGCGGTTTCGGGAAGGTCACCAATGTCACCAGAAGAGTGAAAAATGGCGCATTCAACGTTTATGGCGACTACCCGGAAATCGCCCATATCGCGCTGATGGACATCGTGTCCGGCCGATTTATCAACCAT
>JBAVYC010001410.1:0-3443 GCA_049698595.1 Desulfobacterales bacterium
CTGTGCATAAACGATATATCGTAGGTTGGGTTAAGCCGATGTTCTGAAACTGATCTTTGTTGGGTTCGCTAACCTTGAGGCTATATCAGGCTGTTGAGGCATATTAAGAAAGGCGAACCCAACAAAAATTGTGCTGGTATACCGCTTAACCCAACCTACTATACTGATTATCTAATGTCGCAAATTATAGGTTTCAGTGTTCAGGTTTCAGTGTTCAGTACTTGTTTTCCCTGACACCCGACACCTTCAGTTTTTTACAACATGTTGTCAGAAAAATCCCAATAAGGGCCTAACTTTTGTCTCAGTCATTAATTAAAATGCGCTGGGACAAAAACAAAAAAGGAGGTGTAGCATGAGGGGAAAATTAAACTGGATGGTGGCTTTAATTGTGGTGTTAAGTTTTGCGATAGCACTGCCGGCAACGTCTGTGGCCGCTAAAAAACCGATTAAAATCGGTGTGGTATTGCCGCTTTCGGGCGGTTTTGAGATTTACGGTAATCTCGGTGTAAGGGGTGCCAAGATGGCAGTGGCTGAGACCAATGCAGCCGGCGGTGTGCTGGATGGCAGACCGCTGGAACTCATCATCGAGGATAACAAAACCGACCCGAAAACCGCCGTGGAAAAGGCGAAAAAACTGATATTGAGAGATAAGGTTGTTGCCGTGATGGGTCCTGTGAGCAGCGCTGCCCGGGATGCGATGACACCGGTGGCGGAAAAATATAAAACCCCCCTGCTTTACGGCATTGATTATGAAGGCGGCGCGTGCAGCCGTTACGTCTTTCTTTACAGTGCCATACCGGATCATGATATGGACAAGCTGATTCCCTACATGGCTGAAAAGTACGGCAAGTCTTTTTATATTTTTGGTTATGACTATGTCTGGCCTCATAAAATGACCGAAGCCATCAAGCGCAATGTCGATAAGATCGGCGGCGAGATTGTAGGCATCGAATACACGCCCTTCGGCGTAAAGGATTATGCCCCCACCATTCAAAAGATTTCAAAATCCGGGGCCAAGATCCTGATGTTGATTGTTCCCGGCGCCGACGGCTTTACTTTTATCAAACAGTTTGCCGATTTCGGGCTTAAAGATAAAATAAAGATTGTGGCACTAGCTTCTGATGAGAACTACCTGCTGGCGCTGACCCCCGACCAATCGGAAGGCATTTTTACGGCACTTCCTTTTCTGGCCAGCCTGGAAAAACCGGAAGCCAGAGATTTTGTGGCGCGTCAGAAGAAGATGTTCGGCCAGGACACCGTGGTTACCTGGGCCACCGGTTCGCACTACGGCCTTATTATGCTTCTTAAGGAAGCCATTGAAAAGGCAGGCTCCGACGACAGGGAAAAAATTATTGACAACATGGGAGACCTGACCAATACCGTGGGCAACGGTCCGGAGACCATGCGGGCTTCGGATCACCACATGATACTCAATATGCTCATCGGTAAATTTACCGGCGGTAAGCTGGTGGTTGAGAAAGATTTGGGTGCTATTACACCGGCGGATCAGTGTGCGGGTAAGAGCCAGTAGGCCATGTAGCTTGATTCTGGGTGCATTCGAGAGATGTGAATCCCTGGAGAGTTAGCTGACCCGGAAAAAACCGGAATTGAAGATTGAAGATTGACGATTGAATATTTGTGGATGTCGCTTTGCTCCGTCAATTTATTCAATATTGGGGTCTATTTCCTCGGAAGATACCCCGTGACCTGCCACGAACGGTTCGTTGATGGTTTTTTTAAATCGATCTGCCGGAGGCACACCTTAAATATTCAATCTTCAATCGAAAATATTCAATTACTTGAAAATGGCAAAAATATCGTTTCACAAACTTTTACCATAAAATGCAATAATCTAATTTCTAAAGTAACAGGTACGATATGAAATGGTATATCATCCTGGCACATCCGAATCCCGGTTCTTTCAACCATGCCGTTTGTATCGCTTTTGTCGAGGGGCTTAAAGCGGCTGGGGCTGCCTACAAAATAAATGATCTTTATGCCTCTGGTTTTAATCCACTCATGGGGGGGGACGATTTTAACCAGTTTGAGAACGGCGGGGTCTTACCGGAAGACGTGCTGGCCGAGCAGGAAAACGTTGACGAGGTCGATGGCCTGGCACTCATTTACCCGGTATGGTGGAATGAAGCACCTGCTATACTGAAAGGATGGCTCGACCGCGTTCTCGCCAAAGGCTGGGCCTATGATATCAGCGCTGAAGGAGAATTCAAGGCGCTGTTGAAATTAATAAAGGTTGTCATTTTAAATACAGCGGACAATCCCATCGTGCTTCTGGAAGATAACGGGCTAAACGCCGCTGCCCGCCTAACCAAGGCGGACGGCACGTTTTTGTTTTGCGGGGCTGCTGAAATCGACCACCGTATTTTAGGTGAAGTGTCTTCTGATGAACAAGGCCGCAAGCGTTTTCTGAGGGAAGTCAAAGAGCTTGGGAAAACAGGTTAGGTTGATTTCGAATGAAGGAGGATATGCAGATGAATACGCAAGCGTTTTCGACTGACAATACGGGCGTTATCGTCGTTGATGTTCAGGCTGACTTCACCGAGCATAAGTCCGGCAGTTTAGCTGTTCCTGGGACGGATGCGCAATATGTCAGCGATGTTGAAACGGCGATACGGCGATGTCTTGACCAGGGATATTTCATTTATTTTACCCAGGATTGGCATCCTGCCCATCATGTCAGCTTTTTCACCAACAACCCGGGCGCTGAACCGCTGCAGATCCTCGAAATTGAAGGTCGACCCCAGGTCATGTGGCCACCGCATTGCGTTCAGGATACCGAAGGCGCAGAGATTCTCATCCGCGCCGAAGGTCCAATAAAAAGGGTTCGCAAGGGCATGCATGCTAAATTCGATTCCTATTCGGGGTTTGCCGACGATGGCGGCGATAAGACGGAACTGGATGATCTTTTACGAAAGGACGGCATTGAAAAACTTCTCATTTTTGGATTGGCCACTGACTATTGTGTGAAAGCGACAGCGATCCATGCGGCAGATGCCGGGTTCAAAGTTACCGTCATAGAAGGATTGAGCAGAGGCGTCGCTCCCGACACAACCGCCAAGGCCTTGGAAGAAATGAAAGCAAAAGGTATCACAATCAAAACAGATTTGGAAATGTAAGCTTATATTTCTTAATTAACTTTGAAAATAGCTCTTTTTTTGGATATTATCAGGCCTGATGAAACCTTCTGCGTGCATGGGTTTCCCCGCTTACGCTTCGCTTCAGACGGGATCGTAGACAGGTTTCAGGTGTCAGGCAGGCTCTTGCGTTGTTACTACTGACGCCTTATATGAAACTTCATTTCAAAAGTTGGAGTTGGTTCTATCCTTGGCCACTTTGCATTTTGTAGGTTGGGTTGAGCCTACTCCAAGCTTTGTTGGGTTTCGTTGCACTCAACCCAACCTACATTTTGCCGGTGTTATTGCGAA
>JBAVYC010001411.1:0-5090 GCA_049698595.1 Desulfobacterales bacterium
GAAATCCCCGATATCTTTTTTATCTCCCAAAGGATCGTCATGCTGGATGAGGGCAAAATCCGGTTCGAAGGCACCCCCGAAGAGATTCGGCGATGTGACGACACGCTGGTTCAGCAGTTCATCCAGGGCCTGGAAAAACCGCGTGATGCCCTGACCGGCATGGCCACCCAGCTTCAGGGAGAGCGAAAATTTCAGGAAGAACTGGCGCGTCTGCAAAGTGACCAGATCACTTTCTCCGCCGTTATGTTCGCCGTTGAAAACCTGGATGAGCTCAACGAAAAAATAGGGCATGTGGCGGGCCAAATCATGCTCAAAAACTTTGCCGCACAAATAAAGCAGCGGCTTGATATTACAGATTCCTGCTCCCGTTACAGCCTGGACCGGATACTTGTCGTTCTGCACAGCGCCGATATGGAAGAGGCCCGGAAGTTCGCTACGCGGCTGGCCCGGGAGTTGAAGACGAAAGACCTTTTAAACAGCTATGAAGGCTTTGATGGTGCCATTCGAATCAGCGCAGGCTATGCCCAGGCAGATGAGGACAGTCTTATCAAAGAGGTTCTGGCTAGAGCGGAATCCAAAGACAGCCGGTATTTCGAATTTGAGTTGAATTGATGCCCGGATCCGCAGAAACGAAAAAAATCACCCATCAATCGCTCCAGCGTGCGCGAAAGCCTCTAACGTCAACATGCACAAAGGGGCCATGGTAGCTTGTCTTTTTATAGCGAGCCAAACCGCCTGTCAGGCGCGCATAAAATTTTTTACCATACAGCTCATCAATTATCTCGTAGATGATGGCAGCGTCCTTAAAATCTATTTTTCCATCCCGGTTTAAATCATCCAGCATGTCGTCTTTTGAATTTTCATCGATGAAAAAGTCAGCGGCGCCCCCATAAACGTGCCGGCTGTATTTTACATTGCCGGGGCAAGATGGATTTCTTTTTGGCGGGTGAAGAATGAAGATAAAAAATGCTTTTTTCACGGCTTGCCTTAACACCGATCCTTAAATTTTCTCCCGGCATGGCAAAAATGGACATGACGCGGTAGGAGACGACAAGATCGTTTACCCGGACCGAAAACTCAGCTTTTTGTGGTGAAAATTCTGAAGAGAAAGCTGGTATTGTAAAGAAAGAAAATAATAAAAAGAGGCCGGCCGGGAAAAAGCAGGACCTGTTATAGTGAATCACCGTTCGCACTGCCTTAATCATTTAACTATCCGTATCGATACTGTGTATAAGAAATTAACCAGATGCTGCCGGCTGCGGTTGCCGCAGCGCCGCATCCAAAGCGCTGTCGCGTCCGTAGATGTCGGGGCTGAAATTGATCAGACCATCCTGACCAAGCCACACTGTCCAATACAGTATGTGGATATTTCGCAGCAACCACCAGGACATTGTTCCGGGACCCGAACGAATTCACTCATCATAAATCGAACATTTTTCTGGAATCCACTGTTCCGGTTTTTTTTAGAGAAGTGCTGCCGACCGGAATTTTCGAATTGTGCCATATTTGATATAACACTCTAAAAATATAAATTATAAGCAAACAAGAAACATACGTTACGATGTGATGGAATTGGGCATTGTTGGTTCAGTTTTTCCGGTCATTGACAGGACAAACTTCAGATAGCCTTTCTGGTTGCTACCGGGCCGATCTCTTGATATCGATCGTTCGGTGCGGGTTTATTTACGGTTAAAAAATATTGTTTAAATTCGGATGAACTTAAAACTCTAGACAAGGGGGCCTGATGGACATCGTAAAAGGAATTGTCATTCCAGCAGGGTGGGATCTCAATGGGAACATCGTCAAACTGGCAATCGCAACGGGTGACGAGCAGGAATATCTAATTGAAAACCATCGCAAAATTGCAAAACTGAAAACCCTGTTGAGACAGGAGGTCTTGGTGAGCGGTTCCATAAGGGACAAAAAGAAATATAAAGCAATTAAAGTAGCTTCAATTCGCCAAGAAAAAGCCGAATGAGCCTTATAACCTATCGCAACAAATTCCGATTGCTCGAAAGCTGGAACTTTGGATTCCTATATATCTGAAAAGCGGATATAACAATTCCGCTTTTGATATTCCTGCAATCACATCAGTCACAGGGTAAAGGTCGTCGGCAGGATCGTAGAAGGCGAAGAGGGAAAAATAATTATTGTCAAATCTTTCGAAGTCGTCGAAGAATAGGGCACAAACCGACAAAGCATCGAACCCCTCTTATGCGTTGAACTCACAAACGGCGGATCATAGAAGGGATTTGCCGTTGTGTATTTAAACGCTTTTCTTCCTTGAGATGGATGCCACATCGGAAGAAGCTTTAATGGCAGCAGGTATTTTGAAAGCCAAAGGCCTGGTGACGGCGGTCAACTCCGATGCCAACAATGTATTTATTACGTTGACCGCCAAAGGACTGCGTCCGGATATTTTCGTCCTGGCCAGGGCCTCAGAAGAAAAAAATGAAGCAAAACTGAAAAAAGCCGGCGCGACCAAGGTTGTTTCACCTTATATGATCGGCGCCAGGCGAATGGCACACGTTCTGAAAAGGCCAACGGTGGTGGACTTTATTGACATTGCCACCATGGGAAACCGGCTCGGGCTGATCATGGAAGAAGCCCTAATTGATTCAAAATCCAGGTTTACCGGGAAAAATTTGATAGACAGCCGTTTAAGACAGGATTTCGGCGTCATCATCGTAGCGATTAAGAAGCTATCCGGGGAGATGATTTTCAATCCCAAGCCTTTGGAAACTCTTGAAGCCGGGGACGTTATCGTCCTGCTCGGCAAGAAAGACGACTTGAAACGCATGAATGAGATTCTTTAGATATTTTTTGATATTAGAAAAATTTCGAATTTTATTTCGCAAAATTTCGAAATTAGCAATTTCGAGTTCAGACTGTAGTTGAAGAAACTTTTCTCCCAAAGAAAATGCAGGCATATTCTATCAATCCCTAATGGGTTGAGATGGAGCGTTTTTTCGGGTAGTTACGAAAGGGTCAGAACGCTTTGTCCCCATAGGAGTTTGAACCACTTCAAGCGACCCGTAATTTAATTAATACGGCAGGATCTATCTGGTATAAGGATTGCAGTAATTCTAGATAAAAAGGCCAACGGTCAAGATTTAGGAGGTGCCGCTATGTATGCCTTAATTTATGACGAATTCGATCCGGCAACGCGCGAAAAGAAGGTGGTCTCAGTCCACAAGACCAGAGCAACAGCCGAAAAGGCCCTGATAAAAAGACAGCACAAGCTAGGCAAAAGGGTCTGGGAGTGCAACACCCGGATCGTTTGGGTTTACGATCAGGTTCACAATGGCGATACCATTACGCCCAACTCTTTTGACACCTGGGCGCCGGCTGAAAAAATTCCTCAGGGAGATCGGGTTCCGGATGTGGATTAGAGATACTTCTGTAATTTTACGAATGCATCTGCCAAAATATCTTGGTTGATGCAACCAGCGCATTTTTGCATGCCCACACAATTTTCACATCCTGAGGGAAAACAGGTAGCGGTTTTTAATAATTGCTCCAAAATATCTGAATAGTCTTCTAATTGCATTCTTAACATATTTGCTTTATTATCGTCGCCTGCGGATAGATTCGATTTTTTATCAATATATGTCTTCAGAAAATTATGTATGATGCAATCGTTTTTGGATTGGTCAAAATCGAAACCCGATATCAAATTATCGATGTTCATTTTTTCCTCCTTTCTGATTAGTCGGAGCCTTTCTTGGAATTTCAATTTGAAAAAATGTACCTTGTCCGACTTTGGATTTCACCTTGATTTCACCTCCGTGTTGCTCAATGATCGTATTCGCGATAAATAGGCCCAGGCCTGTTCCTTTGGTTCCCTTTGAAGAAAAAAACGGTGTAAAAATTTTATCTTGGGTCTCATCGTCCATACCAATTCCATTGTCGGTTATTTCAAAAATAATTTTTTTTTCATGTTTCCAGGCCCCGAAAATAATTTTGTGAGATTTTTTTGTTTTGTCCTTTAGACAGGCATCTGCCGCATTTTCAAAAATGTTGAGCAGGGCAGAATGGACATAGGTAACGTCTACTTCAAATTCTCCCAGATCAGCGCCAAAATCATTTGCAAAATTGATTTTTTGACTTTTGAATCTCGGTTCAATTTCTTTGACGATTTCTTCGACAAAATTCCGGATATTGATCTGTTCTAATCGGAGTTCCCTTTCTTTCGCATAAAATAAAATATCCAGAATCATTTTGCGGATACGCTCGATACTTAGCTTTACAATTTCCCATCCTTCTTTGATCTGTTCCCGGTTCTCTTTGGCAAACCCGGAATCGAGCAGGTACATGCCGCCATCCAGACCGGTTAAGAGCCCTTTAATTCCGTGAGATATGGACCCGATCATCAAACCCAATGAGGACAGGTGGCTCTGCAGCTCTGTTTTTTCACGGACAAGCGTTTCAAGGCTCTCGGTATATTCTTTCAATCTCTGCCGTGTCAGGATTCTTTCTCTGGCCCTGCGAAGTGCGATTTCAAGGGCATCCACATTGATGGGTTTGGTGATAAACTCCGTAGCTTCATACTTGAGGCTTTTTACGGCCAGGTCCATATCGCCGTGACCGGTAATCATGATGACTTCCGTTTCAGGATTTTCGAGTTTGACCTTTTGCAGTAACTCGATACCATCCATGTGCGGCATTTTTATGTCGGTCAGGACAATGGGGGGCAGCACCTCTTTGAATATACCCAGGGCCATATCCCCGTTTTCGGCTTCGAATACCTGATAGCCTAAATCTGAAAGGGATAAATTTAAGACCTCGCGGATATCCGCTTCGTCATCCACCAGTAGTATTTTATTTTCCATGACTCTTTTCCGACACGGCAAATTTGAGTATAAAACACGCCCCTCCGGGTTTGTGAGCAGCCACTCGAATACTGCCGCCGCAGTCCTTGATAATACCATAGCTGATGGAAAGGCCCAGGCCGGTCCCCTTGCCGACCTCCTTGGTTGTAAAAAAAGGATCAAAAATTTTATCTGCAATGCCCCGGTCAACCCCTTTGCCGGTATCACACACCTTACACACGACGAAGGGCCTGTCAAATTTTGTCTTGAGGATGATTC
>JBAVYC010001412.1:0-2199 GCA_049698595.1 Desulfobacterales bacterium
TTAGTGTTCTTATTCGTAATTGCGGTAACATATTAGCTTTACTATTTTCCCCCACTAAAACACTTGGTGTTGAATACATCCAATTTTTATTTCCTTTTTTTGACCCCGATGGAATGGGATAAAAAAACTCCATTGGGAGGCAAGATTTACAGGATTAATTGCCTTGGTCAAATACGCTGCGCTGTTCTTCGATAATATTTATCAGCCGAAGTCTCCGAAAGCAAATTGAACGGCTTTTTCCATTTGGTCAACTTCTTCATTTAATAGAAAATCGAAGTGGCCGGTGCGCTTTCGTGCAGAGAGTCTCCCGTTGTTTTGCAGGCAGACGCGAATGAAGAGGTCGATCTGCCGGTCGGGCATATCCACGACCTCCTGGATGGCTTTCTTTGTTTTGTCGTAGTTGGAGATGAAGGCCAATTCGTCGGCGAGTTCCGTATCGATGGTCTGATCGATGAAACGGAAAAGCGCCTCCGCCTGGGGCGTCATATCAATATAGCGGTACCATATCGCCGTTTCATTATAAACGGTCATACGACCGTCACTATCGAGCGAGTACTCCACCAAAGGCATGAGTTGCCGGGAGAGCGCTTCCAGAGAGGCGTCATAGTCGACGGGATTTTTCAGCATGGCCGCTGAGATGGGAAACATGACACCTTTGGGTGTAAAACCCCGTCGGGCAAGAATATTGTGGATCAGGAAACGGTGGATTCGACCATTGCCGTCCTCGAACGGGTGCAGGAAAACGAATCCATAGGCAATGGCGGCTGCCTGAATCACTGCGGACACGCATCCGGTGTTCATGCGTTCGTGGGCGGCTATCAGGCCTTCCATCAGTTCGGACAGGTCTTCAGGCTTCGGACATGCGAAGTGGATTTTTTCTTTCTGCCAGACGATCATCTCACCAACGTAATTCTGACTCAATCGGTAATCTGAATCGCGAAACCGTGTATCAACAATGCGGTTTTGAACCTCGATCAATCGCGTTTTTTTACAAAAGTCTTCTTGTTCAGCCATTTGAAGCAGCGTTACAAAGCGTTCTGTTCGAGTCGAAGTGGGTTTAATGCGCTCTATTTCGAAGGACGATTTCGTTTCCTTGGTATAAAGGTACCCGAGCGCACGCTTCAATAATTCCGGAGAATACCCGGCCACCACTTGCTGACATTGCTTGGGCAGGTCGGCTGTTTCAAATTCGCGAAGGGTATCGGTGCGGCGAACCATCGGGCAGAATCGGCTGTCACCAAGTAAATTGTCATTGACCCGTTGACGTCGAATTTGACGGACCGGAATGACCGTATAGTATTCATCCGGTTCGAGTAGATCGATGTAGTTTCCCCGCTTCAGGTCACCCAACGGGAGCATTGTCCCTGTCAGGAATTCGTACAAAAACCACACCCGTCTGGCATACTTACCGGTCGGCTTGGAACGGACATATTCAAGTATATCAGTCTTCGCTGTCTTCTGAAACAAGCCGGCAAGGATCGACAGATTCGTCCCGTCATACTTGAGCGCGAATTCAAGATGGTCGCCCAGAGTGTCCCCCGGCCAGTACTTGGATGGGTAGATCTCCTCAATTACGTCTCCGCTTGAGTCTATTCGGTGAATTCCGCTGGCTGTCACCAGGGACTTGTGCCAGTTAGGGATGACATCGAGATCATACCGATCTATTAGCGCCCCATACCCAGCAAGTCTGTATGCCGATGTCTCCTGCTCGTTTTCAGTCATGGCTTCCTCCGGAAAAACGATTACGATTCGAGAATTATCGTTATATTTCAACATAAGTCAAGAAAAATTGTTACAGTAATGGAAATATACTTCCTGTTTATTTCATTGCGAGAAAATGAATCACAACATGGATGGAGCCCCTGCCCGCGGAAAGGATTGGGAGCCTGACAGCAGTGCAACAGGCGCTTGCGGAATTCCTGTAGGTGGACAAGGACCTGCTGAGTTGTGCGACATTTTGGTGAATGGATATATTGTGGATATAATGAGATTCAAAATCCAAAGTAGCGGTATTCGCCAATAAATCGACAGAAATTAACAGCTTTGCACTGAAATCAGCTAATAATAAAAAAAATAGTCATATCCAAGTGAAAATCATAAATTTGTCAATCTAAAAGAGCGCACCCATTTTTAATTCATTAGCGTACAATTCCGCACCAATCGGTCTGATATTCTCACTTGACATAATATATTTAGCAT
>JBAVYC010001413.1:0-2651 GCA_049698595.1 Desulfobacterales bacterium
GAATCATCCATCTCCCGCACGCCCTGGGACTTGATCGGCTCCAGCAGCTTGGGCCCCAGCTCGGGATCCGCCATGATGACATTGTAGACTTTTTTCTTGATAATCTTGCGTATTTTTTCAACATCGGCATCGTACCGCACCCGGAAGTCGAGCTTCATGATCACGTAATCGCGGCTGAGGTTGGTGACCAGTTTGATGTCGCCGAAGGGGATGAAATTGACCATCCCCCGCGGGTTGCGCAGCCGGAGGGAACGCAGCGAAATGTGTTCCACCGATCCCTTGGAGCCGGAAACTTCCAGATAGTCGCCGACCCGGAAAGCATCGTCCATGAGAAAGAAAACGCCCGAGATGATGTCCTTGACCAAAGTCTGGGCGCCGAAGCCGATCGCCAGGCCGAAAACACCGGCGCCGGCAATCAGGGGGCCGATGTGCACCCCCAGGGCCGATAAAACAATCAGGCTGGCCATGACGATGATGACCACCAGCATGAACTTGCGCAGCAACATAAGCAGGGTGCCGATACGCGAACCGCCGGCGCCACCCTCCTCCATTTCTTCGGATGTATCTTCCGGAATCTCCCGACGCATCCGGCGTTGGATCGCAGCGTTGATCAGGCCCCAGGCAATATAACAGATCAGCACGACCGCCAGGATCTCTATCAGGGTCCTGACCACCGCCTCACCGATGGGAAGATCGACGTTCCAGATATCCAGGATCCAGAAAAACAGCAGCACCGCCAGGGCCAGACGCAGGGCGGTGCACAGTGGACCTTTCATACGGTCGAGGTCCAGGCGCCCGCCGGAGGCCGGTTCATCCATTGAGGCTTCGCCGGCCGGCGACAAGGCGGCTTCAGTCTCAAGACCCTCTTCCGGCCCGTCGGATGTCGCTGCGGCAAGCACCGGCTGCTCCTGGGGCTGCTCCACCATGCCGAAAGCCGACTCCAGTATCAAGCGCAGGATCCAGTCCAGCAGAAAGTAAAGCGGTACCATCAACAGGGTCAGGATCCCCTGTCCCGAGGCAGTTCCCAGAATCATGCTGCCGATGCCGGCAGCCAACAACAGCAAAACAGCAAAGACGGCAAAGTGATGCCACTTTTGCGCCAGTCGGTAGCGCAGGCTGGATTCCGGCAGACCTTGGCTGAATGCGATGGCCGCTTCCTTGCGTTTCTGCAGAATCATCCAGATGATCATCCCGACCGCGATTAATGCACCCACCATCCAGGATTTGATAACCGCCAGCTCAGTGGCGCCCGCCAGGCCAATCACACCGCTGGTCACATTGCCCATGCAGATAACAAAAGTCAGCGCCATGAGCCAGTGGTGCAGATACAGCGCTGTTGGGTCGCTGAACGGCAGAATCCGCAGATTTGAAGCTCGCGGGGCCAGGAAAAACCGCAATACAAGGTAGGCGCCCTGGACGAATACCAGACCGGCCAGGTAAGCGGCCAAAAGGACGCGCTGCCCGGCGGTGCGGTCCAGAAAAAGGAAAAAAATGCTCATGGCCGCGACAATGAAGATGACGATGGCCGCAAAATCCAGCAGGGCCCGCGAGGCCAGGGCCCCGATTTTGGCGACCCATCCGGAAGGCACGCTTGATGTGATGCGCCGCCGTGCCGCCGCGGTGTAGAGCACAAACAGCCATTCGATCAACAGGGCGCCGGCCAAAACCGCGGCAACACTCAGGATAACGGCGGCCACGCTTTTTGTCCCGCGTTCTCCCGTACCAAGCAGAGTGTATATGGCCGCCACCTTTTGGGGAGCGTCGCGAGCGCCGGAGCGCAGAAATTCAATGCGGGATTGCAGCAAACCTGTCAGGTTTCTTATCTTATGAATGAAACCGGCGATGCCTTCCGGTTTCGCCGCGACGGTTGTTTCCTGCTGTGCCTGCGCCTTAAGCTCATTGATCAGCAATCTTCGTACTTGCTCGTCACTGAGACCGGCAATGATATGATCGATCTGGATTGCGTCCATGTCTTTGGGGAGCGAAATGTTTTCAGTGACCTCTGAAGCTGCCTTTTTCTTACCCGTTTTGAGCAGCATTGGATTTTGAGACCAGGCAATTGAGCTCAGGCAGAAAACAAGAAGCCCAATCCACACGATCACTTTCAGATTTTTTGAATACATTTGATGTGTCCTTTCATGTTTTTCCCATGGCCTGATTTTATCGTATCATCCAGCAGATTGGTTTGAGCACTGATGGTGTGTACGCTGATTCAGCGGTTCACATCCACCGGCCCAAGACGTCCCTTTTCCGCCACTGATCAGCGGATGGGTTGGCAGGGCTTTGCCGAAAATTAAACTCCGATAAAATACATTTTTCAAATGGATATGACAAGGAATTTTTTGAGGCTGGCAAGGTATATTCAACCAAGGATACTATATCCTTTGGAGGCTTTTTTCATTCTCTAACAAGCAAAACTATTACAGATTAAAGGTAAAAAAAAAGGGGCGAGAGAACGGGACAAATGGATTTTTTGGTATGACGTGCGGGGTCACGACGAACCTCGGACCCCGCTTTGCGTGTCCATATCAATAGTCCTTTTTTTCCGCCTATAGACACGGTTTTTGTTACCTGGAATCCTACTGTTAGCGAGTGGTATCATGGCAATGATCAGAACTACGATGAATAGTGTCAGTCGATAGCCAAATAGC
>JBAVYC010001414.1:0-4015 GCA_049698595.1 Desulfobacterales bacterium
GTTTTATACAAAATTTAACTTGAATTCAATATTTTATTTCGGTTCGACCCCCCAAAAGACAATAATCCGGTCCCCAGCTCGGTTATACGAATATAAAGATTGGGATCTTAATGGGTTTAAGCCACTCTGCAGTCAGTCGGAGGGTAGCGATCATCAGAAAGAAAATGGCGCTTGAGCAAAATTTCAAAAAGCGGATAAAATCAATAAGCAGGCCCTGACCCCGTTACTTTTTCTGATAAAAGGATATGCGGAAAATACATATCCGATCTTTCATAAATACAATGAGAACAATAGTTTGTATAGAAATAAAAAATTGCCACTTTGGATAATATAAAATTGTATATATGCCTTATATTTAAATGAAAAGTGATTTTATGAATATATTGACTACAAAGTAATAAATGGAGGTAAATTTATATTTTATGAAATACAGACCGTATACACTCAAAAACTATCACAATATTCCGCAGTTAAAATTTATGCGTGGAACTGCCGTTTCCGATATAGATGTTGTCGGCCGGGTATTACCTTTTAAGACGAATAATTATGTGGTTGATGAACTTATAGATTGGGATAATTATGAATAATGATCCGTTGTTCACGATTAATTTTCCCCAGAAAAAGCTGATTGATCGGGAAAATTTCGACCTGATTTCCGGCCTTTTGAAATCCGGTGCCGACAATGCCGTTATCAACCAGGCTGTTGAGGGGGTAAGACTTGGACTTAATCCGCACCCTGCAGGTCAACTTGAATGTAATATCCCGGAAATGGATGGAAGCAAGGTAGGCGGATTCCAGCATAAGTACGATGAAACAATGTTGGTGTTTCCGGCCCAGGGACAGACATGCCATGCCTATTGTACCTTCTGCTTCAGGTGGCCACAGTTTACCGGAATGAGCGATTATAAAATGGCATTGAAGCAGGCGGAAGCGGCTGCTGAATACCTTGAGCGACACCCGGAAATCACAGAAGTTCTTTTCTCCGGTGGCGACCCCATGGTTATGAGTGCAGGCAGGCTGGAGATCTATATCGATGCGTTACTTAATTCTGGTTATTCCAATTTAAAAACGATCAGAATCGGGACAAAATCGCTCTCTTTCTGGCCATACAGGTACCTGACAGATAAAGATTCAGAAAAAATACTGGAACTTTTCAGGAAGGTTACCGACTCCGGCATTCATCTATCCATAATGGCTCATATGAATCATTACAGAGAGATGTCCACCGCTGCCTTTCGTGAGGCTGTGAAGCGTATTCGCCAGACCGGTGCCGTTATCAGGTCTCAGTCGCCCGTTTTGAATCACGTAAATTCATCTTCTGCCATCTGGGAAAAAATGTGGGTCGACCAGGTTAACATTGGTATTATTCCATATTACATGTTTGTTCCCAGAAATACTGAATCCCACAGATTCTTTTCCATCCCTCTGGTCAAGACTTATGACATTTACAGAGAGGCGTTCAGTCATGTGAGTGGTCTTGCAAGAACGGTCAGGGGACCGAGCATGTCGGCACTTCATGGAAAGATTAAGATCGATGGAATACCTGAAATAAACGGGAAAAAATATATTGCCATGTCTTTTATCCAGGGCAGATCTTCTGACTGGGTGAAAAAGCCGTTTTTTTCTGAATACAATGAAAAAGCCTGTTGGATTAATGAGTTGAAACCGGCTTTCGGAAACAAAATTTTCTTTTTTGAGCGTGATGAATTCGAGCCCCTGGGGTTCGATGAGTGCAATGATGAAAAAGAAGTGCTCTCCTATGCGATTGCTTTAAACTGATCACATATTGGATATCCCGGCGAGGCAAAATATCTGTTGCTTTTGCGGTAATTATTGGTCAAGTATAAGAAAAAGTACTGTTTTTGAAAGGATTAATAATTGGATCAGGTAAGCGATATACGCTGCAGGGAGTTGTTGGGTTTATTAAGAAAAATTTCACAGGCTATTGATCTGCATTCGAAATACCTGAACAAAAATTTCGGTTTGACCGGACCCCAACTTGTTATGCTCCAGGAATTGTCGGATGGAGAATTGACTGTTTCAGGACTGGCGCGAAGGATCAGTTTGAGTCAGGGCACCGTAACAGATATCATTCACAGGCTTGAAAAAAAAGATTTAATCATTAGAAGACGCAGCAATCAGGATAAACGTCGTGTCCTGATTACCCTGTCTGAAAAGTGTAAGGACCTTCTTGCCTTGGCGCCACCGCCTCTTCAGGAAACATTTACGAATTCTTTTTCACAGATAGAAGAGTGGGAACAATTGATGATTCTAAGTTCCATGAGCAGGATTGTGAAAATGATGTCTGCGGAATCGATTGATGCACTCCCTGATACCGACCCCGGTTCTATTACGGTGACCTCTTAATAATCTTACGTCATGCATCGGGTAGCCTGCTCCAACATCCGGTTTGATAGTCCCAATCAGCCAACCTACAATCAAATGAAACGCCGCCTCGCTTTCAAGTTTCAAGAATTCTCCCATTATATTTACTGAGTCCTTGAGGTCAGGATAAGCGATGGTCAACATACCTGGTGTTCGCTTGAATTTGACCGGAGACTCATTTCCAGAAGCTTTCTGCCAACTTTCTTCGGAAATCTCAATTTGATCCCAGTTTTCATTTGCCATATCGATATAAATTGACTTTTTGTGGGAAGCTAAACGGATGAGCACCTCACAACAATAGCCGTTAAAGTGAGCGTCTCTTTCAAGCTGCATTAAGGTAACTTGTAGTGCTTGAGCGTAAGGTATTTTTCCGATGTCTTCAGATAGAAGGCGGCGTAGCCAGAGTTTAAGAGGAGATGATCAACAATATTTTTCGAGGAGTCTAATTACATAATCCATCAGCTAATAGAACAAATCGTGGATTGTTAAAAAGTGTGACATACGTGCCTAAATCCGAAATGACAGAAAACTGCAGATTTCATAACAAAATATTCACGGGTAATGATTTTTTCGGTCAGCGAACCACCACAATATATTGTGGCACTGTTTACGGGTGGTAAAACGCCGGATATGGAGTTCGTATTTGGCAATAAATCCAAAACGATCAGAATTAGCGGTCTAATAGGCATCTTTAAAAAGTAGTACAACATGAAAACCGCCTGCCCTGAATGGGACAAGGACTGCAAGCTGAAAGAGTAGGTGCAGCCCTCAGAATGAAAATAAAAGGCGGACCATCATCTGTTGTGTCCGCCATTTTTTTATTTAGTCTTTAGTTCTGCACTAATTTCAACTTGGATCTTGACAAGAGACATGTTCATTAATATCATGGCATATTGTCAATCATAATATTGAATCATATTTATCAAGGAATTTTTTCATGCAAAAAGTATCCTTCTCATTTCCGCCTGAATTTATTGATCAGCTTGACCACGAACGAGGGGCTCTCTCGCGCAACCAGTTTGTTTTGCGATTGCTGAGGAGTGCGCTTCGGGAACAGCAGGAGCGCACTCTCCATGGCATTACGGCCGAGGTATACGGTGACAGTCTGTTTGCTCAGGAAGAAGAACGACTCGCAGAAGATTTTTTCGAAGTTGCGCCGGAGGCCGAACTATGAAGATCAAACAGAAACAACCGGTTCGGGGCCAAGTATATCTTTGTCAGTTTGACTCTGCCCGTGGGTCAGAGCAAGCCGGTACGCGGCCGGCCGTTATCGTGGAACGCACTGCTTTTTCATCAGTAGCGGCGAAACGACATGTGCTTGTTGCTGCCATCACCACCCATCCTAAGTGCGAGCGGTTACCTTTTTGTGTAAGGCTCGAAGCTGGAAAAGGAAATGGGCTTAAAACAACGAGCTACCTTAACACAAGCCACATCCATGCCTTTTCAAAAGACAGGCTCGTGAAGAAAATGGGGAAGTTGACAACTGGAGAAATAGCAGAAATGGACCTCGCGCTTCGACAAATGCTTGATCTGTAGCCCAAATATTTATTTAGTTTAGACTACGAAAAAAGCGCAGAAAAGGCCTTTACGGCCAGTTCAGCGGCCATATAAATCATTAAAAGACCGGCTA
>JBAVYC010001415.1:0-2856 GCA_049698595.1 Desulfobacterales bacterium
CGCTAAGATGACTCAAACGCGGGATACTCTTTTTGTTTCCGAATAGGCCCTAAGTGGCCTTTTTCTAACAACATGTTGTCAGATGTTCGGAGCCTCTGCTGCCCCGCAGGGGCCACTTTTCCCGAGCGCACTCTCGGAAAAAGCTTAGTCCCTAATAGGAGTTTTTAAACCGATGCCCAAATCATTAATTCGTACCAATGTGATCCACGCCGGAAAGCGACCGCCGTGCTTAAACTCAAGGCAGCAATGCAGAGGCTGTTTTGGATGGCGGAATATGCTCAAAGCAGCTCAAACCGAAAATTTCTGGCAGACTTATCCCTTCAGATGCGCCCTCACGGGGTTGACTTTGAAAGTCGAAGGAAAGATAAAGTAAACGGCAGCTGTATTCGTGAGCAGGTATTCCGCTACACAGGCGCGCCCGATTGGTAGGGGTTCACGTGAGAATAAACTCACAATTTTAGGTGAGGCGCCCGTCGGCCAAGGCGTGAAAACACAAAAATAAAAGGAGGGGTAAATTATGGCTACAGAACGCAAACAACGAGATCCGTATATTTGGGAGGCGTTAATATCCCTTTTCTCCCTGGTTGCCGGCATCAGCATATCGATTGTTGTTTATGGCGCCGATCCGCATATCCCCATGCTTTTAGGCGTTTTGGTGGCAGCGGTGATGGCATGGAAAGCTGGGTTTGAATGGGAAGTCATCCAAGAAGGGATGCTGAAAGGCATCGCCAATTCGCTCCAGGCCATTGTTATTCTTTGTATCATCGGGATCTTGATCGGCATCTGGATTTTAAGCGGCGTGGTCCCCACAATGCTCTACTATGGACTGAAGATTTTACATCCGAAAATCTTTTTACCGGCCACGCTTATAATCTGTTCTGTCTGCTCTTTGGCGACAGGGACTTCCTGGGGCACAACCGGAACGCTCGGTGTTGCCTTAATTGGAATCGGCAGCGGACTGGGTTTTCCATTGCCCATTGTTGCCGGAGCAGTTTTGTCCGGTGCCTACTTCGGTGATAAGATGTCGCCCCTGTCCGATACGACCAATTTGGCTCCGGCAATGGCGGGCACCGACCTTTACACCCATATCAAGCACATGGCCTATACAACCGGCGTAAGTTACGGGATAACCTTGATCATCGAGATTATTTTAGGGTTTTTCTACGGCGGCGGCGGCGGAGATGTCGCCGGCATAAGCCAGATATTGGCCACCTTGGATAAGGAATTCAGTATTAATGTGTTGTTGCTGCTTCCGCCGCTATTGGTCATGGTGTGCGCCTATAGAAAAGTGCCGGCGATTCCCGGTATTACCATGGGGGTTCTTTCGGCCGCAGTTTTGGGCATTATTTTCCAGGGCAACGGGTTCGGGGATCTTTTAAGCGCCGGATATGGCGGTTTCACCAGCAGCACCGGGGTGGGAGCCGTCGACAGTCTTCTGACCAAAGGCGGCTTTTCTTCCATGCTGTATGCCATATCGATTGTTATCTGCGCCATGATGTTTGGTGGAATTATGGAACATACGAACCAGCTGAAAGTCATTGTCGATAAAATTTTACAGAAGGCCCATTCGAGTGGTTCTCTAATTACGGCAACGGTGTTAACGGCCTTGGGTGCGAATATCGTTCTTTGTGACCAGTATATGGCTGTGGTTATGGCCGGTAGGATGTATGCCCAGGCTTATCCGGACAGGGGGCTTCACCCCAAAAACCTGTCCCGCGCCGTTGAAGACAGCGCCACCGTCACCGGTTGCCTGGTTCCCTGGAATTCGGGCGGTGTCTATCAGGCCGCCACCCTGGGAGTCGCCACCATCGCATATCTGCCTTTTGCCTTTTTTAACTGGCTGTCGCCTTTGGTTACGTTGATATACGGTTGGCTGGGCATCACGATCCATCCAATTGATGAAGAAACCAAAAAGCGACTGGAGATTGCAAAGGAAAAAGAGAAAGCAGCTTCCGGTAGCGCCTAACCAGGGGATGTCGCTAACAGCCATAAAAGGAGGTTTCGATATGAGTAAAAATGTCTTTAAAGGACTCATTGCATTTGCCGTAATGTTCTTTTGGGCCTTGCCGCTTGCATTGGGCGCCGATATTGAACTTGCTAAGGATTCAACCCTTGAAGGGATCTTGAAAAGAGGCAAGCTGCGGGTCGGTTTGGAGCCCGGTTACATGCCTTTTGAAATGATTGACAAAAGGGGGGGGCTGCGCCAGCGGGATTTGCGCAGCGGTGATGTGCGCTTCAGGGGGCAGCAGGCCAACTTTATCGGGTTTGACATCGATATCGCCCGGGAGATGGCCCTGGCCCTGGGCGTAAAATTCGTTGCGGTCAACACGGCCTGGCCCAGCATCATCCCGGCACTCAACCTCGGAAGATTCGATATTATCATCAGCGGGATGTCCGTGACCGCGCAAAGGAAAAAAAGAATTGATTTCGCCGATCCCTATATGACCGTAGGCCAGACCCTTCTGATCAACAAAAAACATAAAGGGATTGTAACGTCGTACAAGGACCTGAATGATCCCAAGTACATCGTGACCTCCAAACCGGGGACCACCGGTGAGGAGGCGGTGCAAAAATTTATACCCAAATGTAATTACAAACCCTTTGACTCCGAACTGGAAGGGGCCACGGAAGTTTTAAAGGGCAACGCGGATGCATTTGTCTATGATCTGCCCTATAATGCAGTCTTTATGGCCATGCACGGGGAAGATCAACTGGTTTTCTTGGATAAGCCCTTTACGGTCGAACCGCTTGCCTGGGCTATCAGAAAAAATGACCCTGATTTTCTAAAATGGCTGAACGAATTTTTGAAAGAATTACGGGCAGACGGGAGGTATGACAGAATCTACAAAAAATGGT
>JBAVYC010001416.1:0-1892 GCA_049698595.1 Desulfobacterales bacterium
GGAGACTTTTGTGCTTCAACTCGCAAATGCCGAAAAAAAGATCGATTAAATCATCACGAATAAATGGTTCGCCGCCGGTTATGTCCAGTTCTCTGATATCAGCAAAAAGATCTGATGAAAGCAGTTCAATCCATTGCGGCACGGGCAGGTTTGGGACGTCACGGGGAATCTTCCAGATGTTGCACATGACACAGCGGGCAACACAGTCATGGGTGACCTCCAGGCTGAGCGCCTGAGGTCTGCCCGGTTTTCCTGCAGCATGCCGACATCGAAACCGAATCCCGTTTATCAGTAGGCGCAAAACCAGTTTTATAGCAGAATCGGTCATGGTAAATTTCAAACAGAAATTTTTTTCACAATTGTCGGGTTTATGGGTCGAAAGCAAATATTTTTAAAACACCCCCACCAAACTCCCAGCTGGTAAGACAACTGTTCAAGGGAAAAATAAAACAGGAATGA
Source organism: Desulfobacterales bacterium (assembly GCA_049698595.1). Lineage (GTDB taxonomy): Bacteria > Desulfobacterota > Desulfobacteria > Desulfobacterales > JAFDCJ01 > JAFDCJ01. The sequence continues at coordinate 460 of JBAVYC010001416.1, forward strand.
AACCATATTCAAGCGCGGTTTTTTAATGACATAGTCCACAGTTCCCGCAACCAGATGCAGCATCAGGAAAACGGTCGACACCGAGGGAACAATCGGCAGAATAATCAAAGAAGGAAATAGATAATAGCGCGACACAAAAGAAGCGATATGATAGAAAAAAGCCAGATAGCTGCGCAGAACAGATAAAAGCAGCGATGACACCTTGATCGGAATATCTCTTCTTCTAATCTTCAAAAACATTTTGATGGTATCGGCAACAACCGCTGCACCGCTGATAGCAAACAAAGGACGATAGCCCGGGATAATCGACAATATTATGCCCGCCCAGAACAATGATGTCATGAGCGGAAAACATAATTTTTTAATCTTCTCAGGGTGCAATTTGTTTAACAGGGGCTCCGAGGTGCCGTACTCAAAACGTCTGCGACAGAAAGAAAAGACTTTGTTGCGGTGCTTGTGGTAAACCCGGCCTTCCGGCCGGTATTCGATCTGATAACCCCTTTTTCGTATGCGCCAGCAAAGATCGACATCTTCGCCCACCACGAGTTCTTCTTTGAAACCGCCCAGTTCCAGAAACAGACGGCGCCTAACCAGCAGGTTGCATGCGGGCAGATAAAAGAAGGGATCATTTTTTTGTGATCGTTTAAACCAGGAGCTGACACTTAATGACGACTTTACCTTCTCGTAACGATCCAGCCCGTTTGCATTAAAATAGCTGTCGACGACACCGCCAAGAGCTCCCAGTTGGGCATCTTTAAAGGCCGGCACAAGTTCCCGCAGCCAGGCAGAACCAGCCAGACAGTCAGAATCAATGAACGCCAGTATGTCTCCCCGGGTGTGCCGGGCGGCAAGATTCCGGCAATGAGAAGCCTGTTTGTGTTGCTTTAGCGGAATCAGTCGGACCGCAAAGTGGGACACAACATCCGGTGTCTGATCGGTTGAAGCGTCGTCCACAACGATGATCTCGAGCTTATCGTCCGGATAGGCGAGCCGTTTTAGGGCCTGCAGGCAAGCTGCGATGTCATCAGGTCGGTTTCTGACGGGTATGATTACCGAAACAAACGGATACTCGGTCAAGGCCGACACGCCCTTCCGTTCCAGAAAGCCTTTGCGAACAAGATCGTTTAGAAAAAATTCGAGTTCGTCCGGATTTCGACTCTCAGTTATGGATCGAATCGTATCGAACGAACTGAACTCTTGATCTGAAAGATGTTTGAAGAGATTGCGCCAGCAGGGATGTATCCGGACTGATTTTAATGGATACGCAAGCACAAGCTGAACGTTTCCATCCGTCTCAGGCATCGACACGCTTTTCCGCAAACGATACGCCAGGTTGCTTATTTTTTCTTGATACATATTTTTAGTTCTATGCCTTACACCGCAGCCTCTACTCCATGCGCCATGCCCCACGCTCTATGCACCCTGCATCTCAC